>JAFVDR010000082.1 GCA_017476165.1 Treponema sp.
CGCTCCCTGTTCAGGGAAGGAAGGGATCAGGCTGATGGAGAAAGTGATGCAATTCCCCTTTCCTCCCACACTACATGCATTTCGTATAACGGACAGGTAAAGAAGATAGAAAAGGACGGAAAGATTATTCATGACCGGAAGGAGCTTATAAACACCATTCCGTGCGTTCTCTACAGCCATGACGACCTGGACTTTGCCGTAGGCTCTCCTGAGCGCAGGCGCTTTTTCATAGACCAGTCTTTAAGCATGTATGATGAGCTTTACATAGACGTGTCTCGCCGCTATAAGAGGGTTCTTAAAAGCCGCAACCTGTGTTTAAAGGAAAAAAAGTATTCCCTGCTTGAAAGCTACGACATCCAGCTGGTGCAGAACGGGCTTGAAATTCAGAAAAAAAGAAAGAATGCCATCTTTACGTTCAATCAGATTTTCGGCAAGCTGTACGAAGACGTGTCCGGCATTGGCGGCGTAACGATTCAGTATGTTCCCTCGTGGAAAAAAACGACTGACCAGCAGGCCGAAGAAAGCATTTACGGAGACAGGAACATTCCTTCTATAGACGAGGTGCTCGATGGTGTCCGTGCACGGCGCGAGGCGGAAAGCGTTATGTCCACTACGCTTACGGGGCCGCACAGGGATCGCATTACGTTTGCACGGAACGGCGAAACTTTCGTTCCCACGGCTTCGACCGGGCAGAGACGGCTCATCGCGCTGTCTTTGAGGACGGCGCAGGCGGTCTTTTACAAGCAGGTGACTGGCAAAAAGCCCGTGCTGCTAATGGACGACGTGATGCTGGAACTCGACCCCGACAAGCGGCAGAAAGTAACTGCCCTGCTGCCGGAATACGACCAGCTGTTCTGCACGTTCCTGCCCGGCGAACCATACGAACGCTACCGTCACGAAACCACCAAGGTGTTCACCATTCAAAACGGAAACTGGACGGACTCCAAGTGATGGATTTTGTATTATAGAAAATTTTCTGTACTGTCAAAGTAACCTTGACAAAAAACTTTTCCCTGGTATAAAATTGAAACAATAGTTAGTTTTAGATAATTAATTTCCTTTGTCCTTGTGTGTAATTCAATAATTTATTTACTGGAGGGATAATAATGTACGATAATAATAAGAATCTTGCCTTGTGTGGAGTAGCAGGAGCTGTGCTGTACGCAGTTTCAGATTGGTTTTTATACTTTGGCATTGAAATTGATTCTGCTGATATGATTGCTTTATGTCGCGTTGAAGAATGGCGTTTGATGGCTTCAATGTGGGTAGGGGTGTTCGGTAGTTTTGGATTGTTGCTTGGCTTTATAAGCTTATATCGTCTTGTGAAATCATCTTTTGGCAAAAAATGGTCATGCATAATGATTTTTCCAATCCTTGCAGCAGGAGGCATCTTATATTGTCATTTTGTTCTTGGCGTTTATAATCCTCTTACTTATCAAAGTGCAATAAAGTCGAATGTTTCTGAAAATCAGATTATAGGTATGTTGGAGTATGCGTCTGGATATTTAATGCCGCTTACTCTGGCAATTGTCATTTGTGGCTACATGGCAGAGATTATTGTAATTGTTGGAATTTTAAGCGGAAAATTCGGACTGAAAAAACGTTTTCTTCTATTTATGTATATGGGGTTTGCATGTGTTGTTCTTCTTTTGTTTTTTGGTTCAAAGGTTTTTGGATTGGCAGGACTAAAAGGAGGTCGAGAAAGTCTATTTGAAATTACTTTCTTTTTGCCTGCTTTTTTTTCATGGAAAGAAAAATCAAAGAATCAGGATCTGATAGGGGATGGAAAATGAATTTGACTCGACAAAGCTGAAGAAATTTCTCCTTTTGTGAATTGTTGGAAGTTTCCTCTGGATTTTAGCAGATATTGTTTTGGGATACCTCCCTGGTGGAATTGCAAAATCTGGCTTTATGAGCGATTTTGTTCTTCTTGAAAAAGTTCTGTCTGGAGCACCCTTGTGGCGGTTCCCTGTTTCTGCGGTAATCTGTACTCTTGGAATGACAGTAAGTATTTTTGGATACTGGGGAATCTACTATGCTTGTAAAAATAAAGGTTTTTTTCTGCTTGACAAGATTCTCTTTTCCTTGGACAATATTAAAGATACATTGAAGAATGTATGATGCAACAGGAGGATACGTCTTTGAAAGAGTTTTATATTTTGGAAGAAAATGATCCGAACTCCCTGATGTCCAGGGTTGCGGATTTCAACGATTCAATTGCCGATGGATGGAAAATGGCAAGCATTCAGTATGCCGTAGACCAAGGTAAGTATTCTGTATTTATCGTGCTTGTAAATAACAACTCCCCTGCTTCTTGAAATGGATGACTTGCAGAATTTCTCTTCTGTCATAAACAACGTGTTTAACGGCATTCAGCTGGATGCCGCTGGAAAAGCTCATACAATTCTGTCCTCATGGGAAAAGGTTCTGCTGAGCATAAAGTCGTACAATCCCAACGAAGGGCAGAATCTTGTGTCGCACAGTCGCATTATAGACTTGAAAAACGGTGTGCTGCTGATAGAAGCAGACCATCCTGGATGGATAGAGCTTTTGCAGATGCACAAAAAGTACATCCTTAAGGGGATGCAGATGCGTGCTCCAGACTTGAGCATCAGGACTTTGGCTTTCAGGCTCAAGGGAAATCGCGGCAACCTGTTCCCTTCTTCGGGCGATTCAGCGCAGCAAGTCCGTGCAGAACGGATTCGCGTTGCGAAAAAGCTTGAAAAAGAAGAGGAACTCTTGAAAAATGTCGGTGGAGACGTTGTTGAAAACGGTTCTCCTGATGCCTTTGGCAGACAAAAAAAGCCGTTGCCGCCGGAACTTGCATCTATTTTTGAGGATTTAAAGAAAAGCATGTTGACCAATTCCGAATAAATTTGTTATTATTCACCCTACTGTATTGTGAATTTATTTTTATAGGAGTCGTTCATTATGTTACGTACATATCAACCAAGCAAAGTGAAACGCAATAGAAAATTTGGATTCCGCGCTCGCATGAAGACACGTGGCGGCCGCAAGGTTCTTGCACGAAGAAGAGCAAAGGGACGCTACAAGCTGACAGTTTCTGATGAAAAGAAACCATATCAGAATGGAAAAAATCAGACAGCAAAGATGTAGCGGAGAGGACGTTCACTATGAAGGACGTTTTACTCGTGAAGAACACATAAAGCGTCCGGTGGACTTCCAAAAAATTTTCAAAACAGGGAAAAAGGTTAGCATAAACGGGGCAAAATTGTTCTTTATGCTGAATGATATGGGCTTTAACCGTATCGGTTTTCCTCTCCCACGGGGTTACGGCAATGCCGTTCAAAGAAACAGGGCAAAGCGCTGTAGCCGTGAAACGTATCGTTTTTACAAATCACTCCTGAACACTGGATATGATATGCTTTTTTTAGTGTATCCCGGAAATGACTCGTTCCTCTCGCGGTGTGATCAATTTAAGATTTTATGCCAAAAAGCAGGTTTGTTAAAGGATTCAGGAACCTTGCAATAAAGTTCCTCTGTCTTTGCATTCGCTTTTACCAGATTTGCATTTCTCCTCTCTTTCCCGGTTGCTGCCGCTTTACGCCGACGTGTTCCCATTATGCACTGGAGGCCATTCAAAAGCACGGCCCGATAAAGGGTGTGTATCTTGCCGTGCGCAGGATACTGCGGTGCAATCCGTATCACGAAGGCGGATACGACCCTGTTCCTTAAATAAGGAAGTTTTTATATGGATATGGATAAGAATACAATTTTAGCTATTGTTTTGAGCGGCATTGTTCTTTTGGGCTGGCTGTTTATAGACGCAAAGTACATCATGCCGAAGCAGCAGGCTGCCCGTGCCAAGCAGGAAGCAGAACTTGCTCAGGAACAGGCTGAAAAAGAGCAGAAGGCTCAGGAATTGTCTTCGTTGATTTCTGCAGAACAGGATGTTCCTGCTTCTGATTCAGAAGATTCTCTGGGTGACATTTCTCAGGATATTCCCGTGCAGGAATATGTCATTCAGACAGATAAAATCCGCGTGGTGTTTACAAACCGCGGCGGAGACATTGTAAGCTACAAGCTTTTGGGGCATCTTGACAAGGATACCGGAGAAGGCGTTGAGATGGTAGACAATGTTTCCAGTTCCAACCGTGCGTTTTCCCTTGCATTCGGTGATTCTTCTGCACCAATCGTGAACGATGTGTTTAACGTAAAGCAGATTGATGACTACACCATCGGCTTTTACCGCGATTTCTACCGGAAGGATGACAACGGCGTGCAGCAGAAGTTTCGCTTGGGCAAGCTGTACTCCTTTAAAAAAGATGATTATGCGTTCAAGATGTCCATTACGGTCAATTCTGGCGATGGACTTTCGTATGTCCTGCGCACATCTCCACAGATTGGTCCTCATTTCAACCGCAAGCAGAACCGCTACGAAGTTCGCCAGTACCTTGCCCTGAACGGCAGCAAGCGCGTAAAGCCGATGATGGCCGACAAGTACTACAACAAGCCGTACAGCTGGGCTGGTGTAGGCGGCAAATATTTTACCATTCTCGTAAAGCCAGACAGCACCCAGAAAATGTCCACGACTGTGCGCACTTCAATTGCCAAGGAAAACGGCTATGAAAATGCCCAGGTGTTCTTGACGCGCAATGCCATTACGGAAAGTTCCGTTACCGATGACTATTACATTTATGTAGGCCCCCGGAGCGAGTCCGAACTCATAAAGTACAACTCTTCCAGCAAGAATGCATGGGGGCTGATTAATGTGCGCTTTAATCAGGCGTTGAATACGAGCGGTTTCTTTTCTGTCATAGAAGTTGCCTTGAAATGGGCTATGGAAATGATTTACCGCGTGGTACACAACTGGGGAATTTCTATCATCATTCTGACAATCATATTGAAGATTGTATTGTTCCCTCTGAACAAGACGACGGCCCTCGGCTCTGTAAAGATGCAGAAGCTTCAGCCGCAGATAAAGGCTCTGCAGGAAAAATACAAGAACAATCAGCAGAAGCTTCAGGAAGAAACGGCAAAACTGTACAAGCAGTCTGGCTACAATCCTGCAGCTGGCTGTCTGCCGATGATTTTGCAAATGCTTGTCCTGTTTGCGCTGTACAATGTGTTCAACAATTACTTTGAATTCCGTGGCGCAAGCTTTATCAAGGGTTGGATTGACGACTTGTCTGTAGGTGACAAGATATTTACATGGGAAAAGCAGATTCCGTTCCTGTCAGGATTTACCATGAATACATTGCGCTTGCTTCCGTTCATCTACACTGGTTCACAGTTGCTGAACGGACTCATTACGCAGTACGGCAACGCTGGCATGGCCGGTCAGTCTCAGGCTCAGATGAAGTTCATGATGTACGGTATGCCTCTGATGTTCTTCTTTATGTTCTATAATGTTCCGAGCGGTCTTTTGCTGTACTGGACGGTCAGCAATATCCTTCAGATTGGACAGCAGATGCTCATCAACAAGATGGTCAAGAAGAGCAAAGAAGAAAGCGAGAATGTAAAGGTGTTGGACAGGAATTCCCTTAAATTCCAGAATAAAAAAGGTCACAAGAAAAGCACTCGCTAGCGAGATGCAAAGAAAGGAGATATAGATGATTTACGAATATGAAGGCAAGACTGAAAAAGATGCAATAGAAAAGGCTGCTCAGGAACTGGGACTTGAAAAGGATCAGTTTGACGTTGAAATTCTTGAAACTCAGAAAGGCTCTTTGTTTAAGAAGGGCTATGTAAAAATCCGTGTTCATCCGGTTGATTCCCAGGATCATGTTGTTGGGGAATGTGAAGGTTCTGTGCCGAATGTAACGACTCGTGCACAGAATCCGAGCCTTGTAGCAAATCCAATGCCTCAGAATGAATTTGAGCAGAAAATTGTTGAATTCGTAAAGTCGATGATTACAAAGATGGGCTATGACGTTGCGGTTGAAGTAATGTTCCGCGAAGACAAGAAGATTGGCATCAAACTTACAAGTTCAAGCTCTCCAATCCTTATTGGCCGCAAGGGCAAGAACCTTGATGCAATGCAGCTGCTCACAAACGTGTATGCCGGTCATCTTGGTAATGAAGATATGCGCATAATCCTTGACAGCGAAAACTACCGCATCCGCCGGGAGGAAAGCCTTGTACGCCTTGCATACGTTACGGCAGACAAAGTTCGCCAGTCAAGGACATCCGTTTTGCTTGAGCCGATGAATCCGTATGAGCGCCGTCTTGTACACACAACCTTAAATGATATACCTGATATTGAAACCAAAAGCGAAGGTGATGGTTTATATAAGCAGGTACGCGTGATTTTCAAGGGCGTGCGTTGATTGCGGAAGCATTGAGAATCTTTTTCAATGCTTCCCACTGACTTGATGTAACTTTGAAATAAGAGGTGTATTATGAAACTGAAATGTTCATTGCTTCGCATGTTTGTTTTTCTGTCCGGCATTTCATTTATGACTGTATCAGGGGCTTTTGCTTTTGAGGCTTCTTCTCTTTTTGATGCTGATACATATAAAGAGTTGAAGGAAAAGGGATATGTTGAAAAAAGCTATTTCGGAAAGGAAAAGTCCGAGCTTTCTCTGTATCCTGATTCTCCCCTCGGTCAGAAAGCAAAGGAAAACTGGCCTGCAAACAAGGACGATCCAACGTTTGTTGTTGAAGAAATATATCTTATTTCTAAAAAGGAATTGGGAAACGGCAGCTATTCCAAGACAACCATTGATTATGCCAGCAAGATTTTGCGTTCTGTAAGCAAGCTGGAGGGCATTCATTACTATTCCAATCTGGAAAAAAAAGATGCCGTGCTGTACAAGAATGCTTACTTTATTGCAGGTCACAATGATGAGACTCGCATTGAGGACGATACTGCCGGCAGTGCAGAAGGTCTTGTAAAATACTGCATTCTTGATGACCACAGCTTTGGACGGGCTCGCTATACATTGCATTACAGCGAGCGTCCTGATGAAGTGAGTGCAAATTTTGTGAACATTGATTCTTTGAAGCTTGGTCCAATTAAGGGCATTGATCCAGGCAACCTGTACATCACTCTTGTAATCAGTGACTGTGGTGATGACATGCTGGTGTACTTGGTGACACAGGCAAAGACACCGACCCTTAAGATTATCAAATCGACAATCTATGATTCTTTCAGTTCACGTCTTTCTGCAATCTATAAATGGTTTTGCAGTGAGTTTAAATGAACAGGCTGTTCTAATGCCTGTCTTGTAAGCGTGATTGCGCTTGCAGGTGGTGTTGGGGCTGCGAAATCTTAACAATAAGGGGCTTTAAATGAAAAAATTAATTGGGGCAATCCTGTTTGGAATTGTCCTTCTTACATGTGGAGGATGTAAACCTATGAGCAATTCTAAGGCTTTGAATGGAAAGCAGGGTGTGTTTGCACAGATAAGCACATCAAGGGGAGACATTTATGTGGAGCTGTTTTATAAGAAGACTCCCCTTACAGTAACCAACTTTGTTGGCCTTGCTGAAGGTACGCTTGATGCTGCCAAAGGAAAAAAATTCTATGACGGTCTTAAGTTTCACCGTGTTATTGAAGATTTCATGATTCAGGGCGGTGACCCTCGAGGAAATGGTACTGGTGGTCCAGGATACAGGTTTGCAGATGAATTTGAAGATGACTTGAAGTTTGACAAGCCAGGTGTTCTTGCCATGGCAAATGCTGGCCCTGGTACAAACGGTAGCCAGTTCTTTATTACTCATGTAAAGACTCCGTGGCTTGACCAGAAGCATACTATTTTTGGTCAGGTTGTTGACAGCGCAAGCCAGAAAGTTGTCAACGCTGTCAAGCAGGGCGATGTCATAAAGAGCATTACCATTCACCGTCTTGGTGATGAAGCTCAGAAGTTTACTGCAACGCAGGCTGATTTTGACAAGTTGAATGCTACTGCAACTGCCAAGGCAGAAGCAAAAGCCAAGGCTGCACGCGAAGCTGCCATTAAGGCTCAGGAACAGCGTCTTGCTTCTCAGGTTGCCGAAATTAACAAACGGTTTCCTGGTTATGAAAAGGATTCTTATGGCATCTTTTACAAGACGACAAAAGAAGGCTCGGGCGAAAAGTGCGGTGCTGGAAAAAATGTTGCTACAGAATACAAGGGTTATTTGGTAGATGGTTCTGTGTTTGACCAGTCTGCAGGCAGAGGCCCTCTTGAATTTACGACGGGAGCCGGCCAGATGATTCCTGGCTTTGACATCATGGTTCAGGACATGAAGGTTGGCGAAAAGCGGACTGTCGTTCTGCCTCCTTCAATGGCTTATGGCGATCAGGGTATTCCTGGTGTTATTCCGGCAAGTTCATATCTTGCATTTGACATAGAGCTTGTTTCTGCCCGCTAGCGTGGTAGTGCAGAAAAGAGTCTTTCCATGTGATATGGAGAGGCTCTTTTTTTTGCTGTTTTTATTTTGCCTGCGTGTTGTAAACGTATATGTCGTAGAAAGAAAATGATGAATCAGAGCCGAGGGTGAATTCCCTCAGCCATCCTTCTTTATAGATTTCCAGACGCCCACTCTTGTCAAGGTATCTGAGCATCTCAGGATGTCCGTCTGCAATCATGTATGCACCAGACTCATAGTCAAAGTCAGCAAGCGGTTTGCTCAGCGTCGTGGTCATTCCTCTTTTGTATTCAACGCACCAATCACTTCCTGTTTTCTTAATGGAACAGTCTTTGTACAGTCTGATGGGCTTGTCCTTTTTCTTTTCATACAGACTTACCGTGCTTGACGGTGGCTGCCTGTTCTTGCCGCCGTATTGAACCCAATAGGCATCATATTCTTCCTTTGTCATGTCTTCCCAGCTGTAGTTGCCATTGACGGACGCTGGCATGGAGTCAACGATTTCGCCTGGGTCAGTAAGGTCATTGATGCTTGGAATGTTGTCAATAGCATCGTTTATGGCAGATATGCAGCCTGTCATAATCTGCATCAAAAGGATAAATGCAGTTGTTGCAATTTTGTTTTTCATGGAAGTTCCCCTACATCAAATGCTATCCACTGTTCTGGAATGTAATAGCGTGGGCCACCACGCTCTGCGGAGGTGTATCCTCCAAAAATCCACCCCTCGTGTCCTTTGTATGAAATCTTGAGCCATCTGTCTGTCATTCCTTCTATGGTATCGCTTTCCTCGGTTATGGCGAGCGTTTTGACATTTGTTTGATGAGGATCGGTGTCTCCTGGACGTATGGTATATACTACAACGTTGTCGTTGATGCCAGGGTTTTGTCTTATGTTCAGATTTTCCCATACGGAGAGTGTCTGCTCCATCTTGCGTACTGTCCATGTTTTTCCTGCAAAGGAAAGCGTTTCCTGTATTTCAAAGCGGTTGTCTTCGTAGGGATCATTCATGCCGCCCAGAAAGGAGTCGCAGCTGCAAATCCATCCTTCTTGACCTTCATATTTGATTTTGTACCAGTGTTCTCCACTGACTGATCCCCATTCACTTTTAGGTTCGTTGAACCGCCGTATGGAACAGGTTTGCAAGATTTGCATGGTGTCTCCATCCGTAAGGATTGCTAAAGGTTCATCTCTGTTATGGTCTTTGTACATCATGTGACCGTCTTCGGAAAGCATTGCTCCGATGGTGACGTTCATTTCGCATTTTCTGATGATGGTGCTTACTCCATCCGTGTTTGAACTGAAAACTATCGTTCCATTACCGTTTGCGTAATTGGGGACATGCTCCTGTACTGTGCTCTCCTTTTCAGAAGTAGTCTTGGCTGTATTGCTTTGCGAACTGGTGGCTGCGCCTTGATTCTGTTCATTCATAGTCTCTTTTCCTTTGCACGAAAAAGTCGCCGTGCAAAGAATGCATATTCCAACTGCTTTTACTAGTGCTGTTTTCTTCATAAAACGAACTCCTTTCTTCTTATTTATGAGAGCTGTTCAGAAAATTTTTTTTCTGAACAGATTTATTCTACGACAACAGCCGTGCCACTTGCAGTGACCATGAGCATTCCATTGTCAGAACCAAGTACTTCGTAGTCAATGTCTACTCCAACGACAGCGTTTGCCCCCATTTTTGAAGCTCTTTGCTGCATTTCCTGCACAGCCTGCTCCCGTGCATTGATGAGTTCATTTTCATACGTTCCAGATCTGCCGCCAAAAAAGTTGCGCAGTCCTGCCGCCATGTCTGCAATGACGTTTACTCCCGAAATTACTTCGCCAAAGACAATGCCTTTGTACGCAATAATTCTTTTGCCTTCAATGTTTGGTGTTGTTGTTGCAATCATTCTTGCCCTCCATTATTTTTTTGCTGCTGCTGTGCCTTTTTAAGGCTGTCTTTTTTTTATAGAGATATTCCACCGCAAACTGTATTTTCGTGGCATTAAAACCATCTTCCAGTGGAAAAATAAAGTATGTATTGTCCAGTGTCGAAAGAGTGATACACTGCCCTTTGTTCCTGTAGTCATATTCCGTGTGAATGGAATACATGGTGTCGGAAGCAAAGAACAATGTTTCTTCCGTTTCGTGTCCGTAATCCTTGAACGTCAGGTAACATCCATCTTCTTTGTGGCACAACCTGCCTGTGCCACAATCAATAAAGTTGACGGCATTTGGCAGGGATTCAATATGAACCTTTATGTCCAAAAAGTATGAGCCGGAATCAATTTCGTGCATCACCTGTGCTCTTTCCCATTCATACCAGTTTGGAATGTGGGCAAAGTCTACGCTCGTGTCTCTGTAAGGAGTTGTTGTACTGTCCGTGCGTTCAAGCCTGCTGTATTCATCTTTGTGCCACGAAGCTCCACATGCCGTGCAAAAAAGGTCTGCATCCTGCCCTTTCATGGCAAACGATGTGCCGCATACGGGACATTGGTACAGAGGTTTTTCAAGCCCCTCTGCCCTTTTGGGATATGTAATGGCCATCCTGCTGTCCCACTGCCACTTGTATTCATCGTACTGCATGAACTGTGCAATCTTTTTATTTACCTCGTGCACAGAAGCCTTTCTCAGTTCTTCTTGGGTAAACACCTGTGTTACGGTCGCTTCCAGATACACATCTTTTCGCTTTGCAAGATTCCAGATGGGTGACTGCAGGTAGTTGCCCCTCATGTTGAGTATGACAAGCGGCACGTCCAAAAGCTTTGCAAGTTTGCCAACGGCAGGAGACAACTCGGATGAGGTACCTACGTTGGCGTATCTGGCTTCGGGGTATTGCACCAGAATGCCTTTTCTTTTTATGACTTGTTGGATGTTCCGTATCAGGGCAAAATCAGTGATGAACTTTCTGGTGCCAAGGCAGCCCATCTTTCGATACAGCCATTCTCCGTACATTTCAAAGCCTTCCAGCTCAGACACGTAGTTTATTCTGTGTGGGAAAAAAACAGCTTGGCTTACCATAAAGTCCATTAAGGAATGATGCGTTCCCAGCACAAGAAACGGTGGTTTTAGTCCCTTCATGCGCACTTTGTGTATCTTAAGCTTGCTCCCCACAAGCGTAATCATCATGTAAAGCCAAAACAGGGGCATTAAAAAAAGGCTCTGCTTTGGCGGAATTCTGTTCCTGTCAAAAGGCGTTGCTACTATTTTTTTCATGCAGGATGCCTTATCCTTTTGTTTGACATGAAGTGCTTTTTATTCATGCCATCGTACACATGAGAAACATGAGCAAGAATCATGCATACAGCCCCTGGTCCAATGAACAAAGCATCGGTGAACTGTGGCTTAAAACCTACCAGTGTTGCAAGGTATGCCCCCTTCGTATAGTTCCAGATGGCTATGCTGTACTCGCCAGGGACAAGCTGAGCATTCCGAAAGCCATGCCGCCACTGTCCTGGTAATGGTGCAGTTCTTCTTGCTGAACCGTCCGTCAGCTTTTGTTCCAGAATGTCAGTGCACGATGATTCTCTGTTCATGCTGCTGCGCTTTTTTTGCTTCGGATCAACTGCAGCACGACAAGAATTGCAATGATGGCAAGACCAACGGCATCTGTTTTTGCTTCTGGAATGATGCAGCATAATCCTGCTGCAATAAGAATGAGCCGTTCCACGACAGATGCCGTATTCTTTGCCTTTGCAGAAGCCTGCGTTGCATTGAGGAATCCCGTGTGTCCGAACGCATATCCCTCAAGACCTGCACTAATGCCGAACATGCCGATTATGGCTGTGAGTGTAATGTACAGGATTGATCCTATGGTTGCATCAATCATAAGCATCTGCGGATTGTAAATGAACATGTACGGCACAATGAATGCTCCAATGGCAAGCTTTGTTGCATTCAGGGCTGTCTTCATCGGCTTTGCCTTTGCAATGGCCGCTCCTGCAATGGCCGCAAGGGCGACAGGAGGGGTTATGTCTGCAATAATGCCAAAGTAGAATGCAAACATGTGTGCAGGAAGAATTTGCAATGCCGTGACATCGGCAGCGTTTCCGTAAATGCACTTGATGATGGCTCCAGCCGTAATGGTAGATGTAATCAGATAGTTCGCCGTTGTCGGGGCTCCCATCCCCAATATAATGGAAGAAATCATCGTCAAAAGCAGGGTAATGAACAGCTTGCCATGTGCAAGGGCTACAAGACCTGCTCCCATTTTGAGTCCAAGTCCCGTAAGCGTAACGACTCCAATGATGATGCCTGCCATGCCACAGGCAATGGCTACACTGATGATGCTACGGGCTGCGGAACACAGAACCTGAATGATGTCGTTCATGCCAAAGCGAGGACGCTTGCCGCAGGCAATGTCAACGAATGATGTTCCCAGTCCAATGACAAGGCATGAGAGAATGCCCATGAGTGCCGAGTACGTTGCCGTTTTGCCGGAGCATAAAAACACAATGATGATGAGCAGCGGCAAAATCATGTAGCCTTGCTTCAGGAACAGCGGCAGAAAACGCGGCAGCTGGTCTCGTGAAAGACCTTTAAGCCCCAGCTTGTGGGCTTCTAGGTGCACCGTGATGAAGATTCCCGTAAAGTACAGCAAAGCAGGAATGATTGCAGCCTTGATGACCGTCACGTAGCTAACGCCCGTGCTTTCTGCCATAAGGAATGCTGCTGCTCCCATGATGGGAGGCATGAGCTGTCCGCCAGTAGATGCCGCAGCTTCTACTGCACCGGCAAATTCCCCCTTGTAGCCGAGTTTTTTCATCATGGGGATGGTGAAAGAGCCTGAACCTACCGTATTTGATACGGAGCTGCCGGAAACTGTTCCGAGCAATGCGGAAGACAGGACGGCAACTTTTGCAGGTCCACCGCTTGCACCTCCGGCAATGGCATTGCACACGTCAATAAAGAACTGACCGATGCCTGTTTTTTCAAGACACGCACCAAACAGAATGAACAGGAATATGAACGTAGAACACGCACCGATTGGCGTGCCCATAATGCCCTCCGTTGTATAGAACAAATGGCTTGTAATGCGTACCAGAGAATAGCCGCGATGGTTCAGGAACCCCGGCAGATATTTGCCTATGAATGCATACAGTATGAAAGCACCTGCGATAATCATGATGGGCAGTCCTACAATGCGCCGGCATGATTCAAACAGAATGATGATGCCGATTACGCCAATGACAATGTCGAGCGTGGTGTATGCACCTGCACGGCGGACAATGGCTTCAAAATTGGTAATGTAATACACCCATGCCCCTGCTCCCACAAATGCAAGAATGACATCGTATAAAGGCAACGTGTTGCGGGGCATCTTTTTTGTGGCAGGAAAAAGCAGGAATGCCAGTGCCTGCACGAATGCAAGATGCGTGGCGCGCACGAGCTGAGCAGGAATGTGTCCCGAAAGCGTAGCATACAGCTGAAAGGCGCAGAATGCTATAGAGATAAGGACTGTGATGTACTGCCGCCAGCACTTGTGTTCACGATACGCCTGTTCCCTGTCCAAATCCTGCATGAGCTGCTTCATCTCATCTTCGTTTGTGGTAGGGTTGATGATGTCTGCCAGGTCTTCGGTGGTTTCATCAAAGTTTTTTTTCATTTTTACCTCCCAGTTTTTGTTCACATAGTATGTAGTCCAGAACCGACACCCTCTTTATGGAAAATAAGAGGCTGGTTTGAACTGGAACATAATTTTTCAGAAAATATTCATTTTCTCCAATGGTAATGGAATGTTCTGCGATGACTCCCACCGCAAGCAGGAACGAACAAAGCTCTTTGTTCAAGTCGTCAAGTACATAGCCGGTGTCCGTAACCGTAAAGGAACATCCGGCCGTTTCTTCTGGCTCGGGAATGCCTGCACCATAGGAAACGAATACCGATTTTTTCAGGATAAAGGCTTTCTTGCCCCCGACATTCCGGCATTCATAGTAGTCATGAATGCGTCCTTTGTTCACTGAATGCGTGTATGAAATGACAAAACCTTCCAACGCAGGTCTTGAATAAATGTTTTCTGCAAAATTCTTTCTGCCCGCACCATGGTGCGCATCAATGCTTGCACCGAGTACAGACGGAGTGCGCCGTGGCGAAATGACCACCACCGTGATGCATGGAATGCATGCGGCAACTAGCAGCACCGCAATGCAGGCAGAAAGCAGCTGAAGCTGACGTTTAATCTTTTTCTTCAAAGCAAGGTACGGATCGTTAGTTTACGCTTAGTCCGATTTCCTTATAGTACTTTACTGCACCCGGGTGGAACGGAACGGAAACGCCTGTAATGGCTGATTCTGCGGAAATTTCCCTTCCTTTTGCATGGGAAGAACCCAGTTCATACAGGTTGTCAAAGATTGCCTTAGTCATTTCGTATACTGTGTCTTCGTCAAGATTTTTGTTTACGGCAAGTGTTGCCTTGATTGCCAAAGCTTCGGTGTCCGTATCAGTTCCCTTGTATGTGCCGCCTGGAATGACAGTCTTTGTGTAGTAGCCGTATTTTGCCATGATTGCATCAGCTTCTGGACCGGTAACGGGAATCAAGACAAGACCTGCAGTAAAGGCAAGTTCCTGAAGGGCTGCATTTGGCACGCCGGCAGTAACAAAACATGCGTCCAGCGTTCCGTTTTGAATGCCTTCTGCAGATTCCTTGAACGAAAGGTTGTTTTTCTTGATGTCGTCAAAGGTCATGCCGTAGCCTTCGAAAATCTGTTTTACGTTGAACTCAACGCCAGAACCTGCATCGCCTACGGAAACGCGCTTGCCGCGCATGTCTGCTACGGATTTGATGCCGGAATCCTTTGATGCGGCAATCTGAACGACTTCTGGGTACAGTGTTCCGATTGAAGCAATGTTTGACAGTTTTGTGCCGTCGAACATGTCTGTTCCATTGTATGCATAGTCCATGACATCGTTCTGAACAATGGCATATTCTGCATCACCCTTGTTGATAAGGCGAAGGTTTTCTGCAGAAGCGCCCGTTGACTGTGCGGTAACGTTCATGTTTTCGATTTTTGTGTTCCACAGGTTTGCAAGAACACCACCGAATGCGTAGTACGTTCCGCTCGTTCCGCCGGTTGCCAGAATGTAGTTTTTCTTTTCCTTGCATCCTGTTACAGAAAAAAGAGCAGCTGCAATGATGAAACCCAAGAGCAGTTTTTTCATAAAATTTCTCCTTTTTGTGAGCATTTAATGCTCAAATTGCATAAATATAGAAAATAGTATACAAAAATTTCATGAATATGAATAGACCTGTTCGGAAACCCGATGGTTTTTCTCTCTGGTCTTGCATTTTTCAGGCTAAAGCCTTGCAAAAATGCAGTTTTTTAAAGCTGCTGTTCGGAAACTGAAGTTTCCGAACAGCTCTAATGGTATTGAGGATAGTAAAGAATAGAATGAATGCCGAATCTCACGCCTTTGCTGCATTCAGAATGACGTTCCAGCAGCAACGCTCCTTCTGCATGGTAGATGCCGGTTGTGTGGATGGCGAGGGCATCAAGGAATGGAGCGAACCAGCCTTAGTCCGAGATTTTTCTGGGTGTGTGAAGGATTGTAGCTGCCCCTTCGCAGGACGGCACATTCAAGGGTTGAGCTGTTGCTTCCGCCGCCGCGTGTCACACGGTAAATACCTGTTTCTGCACCCTTTGGATTGTCCTGCTCTATCATTTCGTAGCTGCCGTATTTGTCCCAGCACCATTCCCACACGTTGCCGCTCATGTCGTAAAGGCCAAGTGCATTCGGTGATTTCAGGCAAATCTCATGCGTCTTGGCATTGCTGTTTCCGCTATACCATGCGACTTCGGCAGCGTTGTCGCTTCCGCTGTACTCGTAGGGACTCTTTACGTTTCCGCCCCTTGCAGCGTATTCCCATTCAGCTTCCGTTGGCAGCCTGTAGCCGTTTGCCTTGAAGTTGCATTTTATGTAAGTTCCAGAGCCGCTGTAGCATGGGGTGAGCCCTTCCTTTTTGCTAAGCTCGTTGCAAAATTTGAGGGCATCGTACCAACTGATGGTTTCTACGGGGAGCTTTTTCCCTTTTTGCGTGGAAGGATTCGCGTTCATTACCGATTCGTAGAGTTCCTGGGTCACTTCGGAAGTTCCCATGATGAACGAATTTACCGTAACGGTGTGCGAATTGTCCATCCTGAAAGAGCCGCCTTTTACGGTGACATAGCCCGTTGTGTTTACGTTCTTCCTTTTGTTTTCACGGATGGTAAGCTCCCTGTCTATTTGGGAGCGCAGGTTCCTCAAATCTTCGTCTGTAAGTTCATTGAGCGATATTTGTGCAAAAGCCGTCATTGCAATGAATGCAAGCAAAGCCAAAACAGTCAGTCTTTTCATAGCTATCTCCTAATAATGCAAGGATAAGGGTTTTTTTTGCAGCTGTCAATAGACTTGTTCACGGAACTCAGTCTTTGTCCACAGCAGGGAGCGTTCAGAACGTGGTGCTTGGAGCGTTCTGAGCACGAAGCAC
Source organism: Treponema sp. (assembly GCA_017476165.1). Taxonomy (GTDB): domain Bacteria; phylum Spirochaetota; class Spirochaetia; order Treponematales; family Treponemataceae; genus Treponema_D. Next base: position 16,763 of record JAFVDR010000082.1, read on the forward strand.
AGGCATTCTGAACAACGTGAGGGCTTCGCTCGGAATGACTCATAATGCGGGCAAAACTGATTTCCTGTTTCCGTGATTATTCTCATTGACACGCTTAGAAGTAATATGGTATAATTTTAATATATTTTAAGAAGTGAAGTAGAGACGAACATTCTTTTGAAGGAGACTGTATGAAACAGACTTTAAGAAAACTCTTTATGGTTTTCGTTGCAGGTTTTATTTTAGTGGGGGGGGTATTGCTCAAAGCCTTCCGGAGTTTAACAAGCCAAATTCTTTAGTTTACGACGTTGAAAACGGCAAGGAAGAAAAGTTCTGCTACCTTATACAGGGGACGGACTGGGCGCACGACGGCAAGGTTGTTGCAGAAATTTGGGGCTATGGCGGAAAAGGTAAGCCAGATGAATGGGTTTCCTTGGGTGAAATTACTTTCCTTGGCTTTAGCGACACGTTCAGACTCAACACTCCTGTTTCCAAGTACGTGAACTATCATTACTATGCCATCCAGCTTAAGGCCGGCAAGCGCAAGTTCCAGATTCGTGCAGACCAGCTCAAACAGAACCTGAACTTTTATTTCTGGGAAGAGGGAACGGACGTTTCAAAAGCCCCGCTTCCATATAATTCTGACAATCCCGATGCCTTTGTGTTTGACGTTTACCTTGTTGACAAGAACATTGGCAACAACATGAGAATCATAAACAAAACCGAAACCGACGATGACCTTGAAATCACGGTGTACAACTACAACCCGAAAAAGCATTCCTGGGCAACGTTTGGCGAGTGTGTGGCAAAGGCGAGTGCCGTGGAGCGCATGACTTGGGTTGACAAACGCCACATTACTGAAAAGGTAAAGGACTGGCGCTACTATGGCCTGCACATCTTTTCGAGCGACGGGGAAAAGTCTCTGTCAGACTACAACATTTCCATGACAAAGAACCTCGGAGGCCTTTACATAACCGTAAAGAACAAGACAAAATCAGATGCTGATGACGTTGAAGAGCTGAAACGCCAGCTCGAAGAGTTGCAGAAAAAGCTCAACAGCAAGTAAAATTCACGCCAGACTTTGGACTGCCCCTTTTTGGGGCAGTTTTTGTTTCCAATCCTATTCAAAATATTTTCATATCATGATACCATACAGTCGGTGGCTGTATGTTAAATATCAACAATAATACTTCAAATATCAAGCGTGAAATTCTGGTGCGCATTGCACGGCTTCAGCTTGAAGGAAGGCTCGAAGAGGGCGTTCACTTTATCCCGAGGGAAATGGCTCCCCGTAACAGCGTTCCCATGCGGTGCTGCATCTATCATGACCGCGAAATCCTTAGGATGCGCGTTTTGGCACGGATGGGATGGTCAATCGAAGACGTAGACGAAGAGCGAACGCTCGGTTCGTATGCCAAAGAAGCACTTGTGCGCGAAAAGCCCACATTGCCCATGCTTACGGTTCTGCACGATGCCTGCAATGCCTGTGTCCGCTCCCACTACATGGTGACCAATGCCTGTCAGGGTTGCTATGCACGCCCCTGCATGGTCAACTGCCCCAAAAAAGCCATTACCGTAGACCGCCATGCCCATATCGATGAAAAGGCGTGCATCAACTGCGGTCTGTGCATGCAGAACTGTCCGTACCATGCAATCATCAAGATACCCGTTCCGTGCGAAGAATCCTGTCCAGTGGGTGCAATTTCAAAGGACGAGGACGGACACGAAAAGATAGACTACGACAAGTGCATCTTCTGCGGCAACTGCATGAGGGAATGTCCCTTTGGTGCAATGATGGACAAAAGCCAGCTGGTTGATGTCATCGGCAAAATAATGGACAAGGGCAAGAAGGTTGTCGCCATGTATGCTCCTGCCATTTCTTCCCAGTTCAAAATCCTGCCCGGACAGCTTGAATCTGCCCTGCTTTCCGCAGGGTTTGACCGCGTGTGGGAAGTTGCCGTTGGGGCGGACATCTGTGCAGACAACGAGGCACGGGAATTTGAAGAGCGCATGGAACGGGGCGACAAGATGATGACTACATCATGCTGTTCTGCCTATGTCCGTGCGGTGCGCGTTCATGTTCCCGACCTGAACCCCTGTGTGTCCGAAACGCGAAGTCCCATGCACTATACCGCCGAAATTGCCAAAAAGGCTGACCCCGGCTGCGTCACAGTGTTCATTGGTCCTTGCCTTGCAAAGCGAAGGGAAGCCTTTGACGATGACATGGTTGACTACGTGCTTTCGGCCGAAGAAATTTCCGCTTTGTTTGAAGCAAAGAACATAGACGTTGCAAAAACGGAAGCCGTTCCCGGTTCCATCATTCCAACATCCAGCGGACGCAACTTTGCCAAGTCGGGCGGTGTTGCAGAAGCCGTACGCCTGCGCCTGAAAGACGATTCAATACTGCGCCTTGCCAAAATCAACGGACTTGGCAAGGGCGGCATGAAGATGCTCAAGGCATACGGCCTGATAAATGCAGGAAAAATTCCGACGCCAAAAGACTGTCCAAACCTGATCGAGGTTATGGCATGTGAGGGAGGCTGCATTGCAGGACCTTCTGTCATTACCAATCCAAAACAGGCGGAAAGCCAATTGGACAAATATGTCAAGGGTGGTGCACAGGATACCATCTGACGGTCTTGATTCGTGCGGAGTGCTCAATACCCCGATGCTCTGCATCGAGTGTTGGTGATTCCGTCATTTCATGATGGTGTAGACCGATATGCCTGTAAAGAACCCTGCTGCAATGACGAGTGCCTGCGTTATGGCAGTTTGCTTCCAGAACTGCCTTTTACTGCGCTCCTTTTGCAGCTGCTGCTCGTACTCCTGAACTGCAGCGTTCAAAGCTTCGTTTACGGCACGGTCTACCGCCTGTTCCATGATGCCGTCAAATTCTGCCTCCAGCTCTTTCCAGTTGAGCGGCTGCTCGTCGGCACAGTTCTCCGATTTTGTTTCGGGCTTCTTCTTTTGCTTTGTCTGAAACGCCGGTGACCCTGTCGGTGACCATGCTGCTGCATTTGCCGTGCACAAGATTGCTGCTGCCAGATGCAGCGCCACGATTTTTTTTACGATAGTCATGTAATCCTCCTTGTATTGTTCCAAAGCGGTCGGCAATGTGAACGCCGCTTGCACTGCACAGCACCGTAATGATGACGGTGAGCCATGCATCCTTGTCTACGAATCCATGCAAAAGCAGAATCGTTGTCAAAAACAGGCAGAATGCCTTGAATCCCATGAGCTTTGCTGCCAAAAGCAGTGCCCTCTTTGCCAGATGGCCGGCAAGTTCCTTAAAAGACATCTTGTATATGTCCATGTCCGAAATCCTCCCTTAGTACTTTAAGTTCAATGTGCAAATGGGGGTACAGGTACTCCAGTTCCTTCAGTGTCCTGAATGTTCCCGTGCCGCTTTTTTCGCAACTGGAAACATTCATGAATGTACCGGCAGTGCACGATGTGATTGCATCAACGCCGCAGTACCCAGCAACGTGTACCGCTTTTCCTTTTTCATCCAAAAAGAAAGCCGCACTGATTGGCTCCTTTCGGTCTGCACTGTACGTGTACGGCTGGGTGAACACGGTGCGGTACAGCTCGTCTGCACACACGCGTATGGAGCAGCCCGTTGCCGCACTCAATGCCGCACAGACACTGCCGCTGCAGTCGCTCCCGCCCAGGCTTGAACCGCCCCACTTGTACGGCGTGCCGTTGAATTCCTTGAGCAGGTGGCGGTAGATGCACGGTGTTGACACTCCTGCATTCCGCAGTGTGTTTGCCGTAATTTGCAAAGATGTCATACAGAACCTCCCAGCTTTAGTCCGAGCATTCCTGCAAGGGCAATGATGCCCGATGCAATGGAAATGAATGCGCATACAGCCGCCCTTCGTGCATCGGGAATGTTCTTTACATCGTGTTCAAGATTGTCCAGCCGACCAAGCGTTTCACGTTTGAATTCCCTGTGGTCACCCAGCAATTCATGCAGCTGTCCGTTTACAGCAGACAGCAGTTCCTCTGTTTTGTCCATAAAACCTCCGTTTTCCCTTAGTATAGTGAATGAAAAAGCACCGGATTGTAGATTAAACTTGATTCCGCAAAAAAAATGCGGAACCAGCGAAGAAACAATCGGGTTTCCGAATAGGTCTGCTCTAGATGTTCCTGAATGCAAAGTACTGGAACAGCTGCGCAATGGACTTTGCATTGAATTTTGAAAGAACTTTGCTGCAATAGGTGTCTGCCGTCGTCTTTTTGACACCAAGCATGGAAGCTATGATGTCGTGCTTGTAGCCTTGCAGCATTCCAAGGCACGCAATGCGCTCCTTGATGGTGAGCAGGTTAAAGTACTCGTCGAACGATGAGCAGCGCGGTGCCTTGTAGTGCACCAGCCGCTTTGACTTGTAGCGGCGATGCTCCTGGATTGCCCGTGCACACTCTCCCAGTTCCTCTTCGGTTTCGAGGTTTGCAAGTACAACGGGAATGTCATGCTGTTCAGCAAGGGCAAGCGTTGCATTCTTGACGGTTTCCGTAAAGATGCATGCACTTACCTGTGTTCCTGCCTGTTTTGCAAGCAGGCAGGCGGCATCTAGTTCCAGAAAATCCATGGAACCGCTGCAAATGATGATGGCATCGTTGTCTTGCTCAATGATGTGCTTCAGGTTCATCAGTTCCGTGCACGTGCAGATGAACCGTGCGGGGTACAGCCTGCGGAACAGCGGCGAAAGCAATATTGCTTCGTTTGTGGTGAATCCAACGGTAATGACATTTCTTTTTGAAGAAAAATCTGTTTTGTCCATAAAAACAACTCCTTTTGTTGTAAAGTGGATTGCTATTTTAATGGAAAAAAAAGCGTCTGTTTGTAGATTAAACTTGATGCCAATTGGGTGGTATTTTTCCGCCAGCAAAAAATTTTTTTCCGCCAGAAAAAATTTTTTTTCTGGCAGATAAATTTTTTTTTCTGGTAGATAAATTTTTTTTTCTGGCGGAAAAATACTTTCTGCTTCTGGAGTTTTTTATCTGCACTCCCGATTCCTGTTTTTGCAGCATGTATATGGAAGAAAAAATGCGAATGTTTGCCCTTTTTTACTTTACGAGGGGGTGCAAGTGTGGTATGATAAAGGCATGAAAACACAAAAGACAGCTGCAAAGCTTTTTAACGACAAGTCCATTCGCTGTGAATGGAACGAAGAGGAACAGGACTGGTACTATTCCGTAACCGATGTTGTAACATTTTTTAAGGATAATAGCGATACTGACGATTACATAAAGAAACTCAGAAAGCGCGATACTTCCCTGAGCACAATATGGGAAGACCTTATAGTCCTGCTGCCAGTACAGACCGCAGGTGGAGTTCAGAAGGCAAAATTTGCAACAGCAGGCAACATGCTGCGCATTTTGTTCTCTGTAAATTCTGAAAAGGCAAATGCCGTTAAGATGTGGCTTGCCCAGAATGCCGCAGACATGATTGCAAACGACAGCGCACCGACATTGGCTTCCATCTTTAAGGATTTTTCCGTACAGAAAATAAGTCAAAAGGCAAAGGCCCTTGCAAAGGAACGTGATAAGGTTGCTGCTGCCAAGGCAAAGGCTGAAGAAAAGGCTTCAAAGACAGCTGAAAAAACAAAAACTGCTGCCAAGGCAAAGAGTGCTTCAACTGCAAAGTCTACAGGTAAAAAGACGACTGCCGTCAAAACGTCTGAAAAGAAAAAAACATCGAAAAAATAGAGTTTAATCTACATTTTCAGCATAAGAATCTGAAGTATAGTACAGACATACTTAATTTGAAAAAGGGACAGGCGTACGTTTGTCTGTCCCGAGGAGATTTTTATGCTGTATCAGGTTAGAAAATTTGCAAACCCTACCGATGAAAACGATGCAAAGGTGTTCCATGCAAGTCCTGTTTGGGAACGTGAAATCAATCTTCGGAGCATTTCCGATGAAATTTCACATGCTTCTTCCATTAACATTGCCGATGTACGTGCGGTAATAGAATCCTTTCTGTACCACATGCCTGCCCACTTGATGAATGGCGATGTTGTCCGGCTGGATGATTTTGGCATTTTCAAGCTGAAATTTCATTCCAAAGGGCGGGAAAAGGAAGAAGATGTGCGTGCTTCGGACATTGACAATGTTGCAATCAGTTTTCGTTCAAGTCCTATCCTTAAGAACAAGATTTCCATGGTAAAGTTTAGCAGGGCACCGGCTGCTGCCGAAGAAAAAACTGCTCAGCAGGGCAATGGTGGTGCCGGTTCCAACGGGTAGGTGAGAATGCAGGCTTTCGGTGAGAGGTGAACGAGACCGTCCTTCATTGAGTTTTTTTCAATGAGGGGCGGCCTTTTTTTTAGGAGCTGGCACCATGAGCATGTGCAGCTTGCACGATGCCATTGTAGATGTCATAGAACGGCATGCGTGTGTTTCGTGCAAGTTCTGCTACACTTTCATATTCGGGGTAGTACCTTTTTGTGTCTCCGAGCTGAACGCATTTGACACGGGCTGTCCCCCATTCCGTTTGAATTTCAGTAACGTTCCGTTCAAGGATGGAGCGCTCCGCCCTGAATTTGCGCATGCCGATGGTTGTTGTCTGGGTAAAGAGGATGTGTTCCATGGCTTGACAGGTGCTTTCGGTGCAGATGACGTTTACCGTCCATGCCGGGCGGTTCTTTTTCATGTAGCATGGGGTGTAGGATACGTCGCGTGCTCCTGCGGAAAACAGTTCTTCCATAACGAATCCCAGGTTTTCGCCCGTGCAGTCATCGATGTTCGTTTCTATCTTTATGATGGCATCAGATGATGCTGCATCAGATGATGCTTCATCCTCGGATGCTTCTTCGCTGATAATCATGGCGCGCAGGATGCTTGGAACATCGTAGGTGCGTTTTCCTGCTCCCATTCCCGTGCGCATGATGGTCATTGTCTTGGGTATCGTGGACGACGTGCGCACGGCGGCAACAAAGGCCGCTCCCGTCGGCGTAATGAATTCGCCCCTTATCGAAGAAAGCTGGAGCGGCAGGGCATAGTCCTGTGCAATGTTTGCCACTGCTGGAACAGGCACGGGAAGAATGCCGTGCTGGCAGCGGATTGTTCCGCACCCCTCGAACATGTACGGCACGTAGACGTTGTGTATGGCAAGGCTGTCAAAGCAGACTGCCATGGCAATGACATCGACAATGGAATCAACGGCACCCACTTCGTGAAAATGCACCTGATCCACGGGAATGCCGTGGGCTTTTGATTCAGCCTTGGCAATGATGGAAAAGATGGAAAGGGCAAGTGCCCGTGCCGAATCCGTCATTTGCGTTGCCTGTATTATCTTTGTAATGTCCGACATGTTCCGGTGCGAATGGTGGTGACTGTGATCGTGACTATGTTCGTGCTCGTGTCCGGAATGCTCATGGCTGTGTTCATGGTGTTTTTCGTGTTCAGTCTCGCCATGACCATGCTCGTGTCCAAACAGATATTCCATGTCATGGTCGTGGTTGTCTTCTTGCAGGATGACGGCAAAGTCGCAGCAGTCGATGCCATTTTTCTTGACTCTGGAAATCTGTGTCTTGAATGCAAACGGAATGGAATCGAGTGCTGCTTGCAATGCCTGAGTGTCTGCACCTGCATCGAGCAGGGCTGCTACGGTCATGTCGCCGCTGATTCCTGCGGCACATTCCAGATAGAGTGATTGTTTTTTCATTGTCTGTTCCCCTGTACGGCAAGACGGTTTATCATGACTGCATTGTAGCCTGCACCGTAGCCGTTGTCTATGTTTACTACTGAAATTCCGTTTGCACATGAGTTGAGCATGGCAAGCAGTGCGGAAAGCCCTGAAAAGCTTGCTCCATACCCCACTGAGGTGGGCACTGCAATGACGGGAACGCTCACCATGCCGCCAATGACGCTCGGCAGTGCTCCTTCCATTCCTGCAACGGCAATGACGGCATTTGCCTTGCGGATGTTGTCAATGTGTGCAAGCAGCCTGCCAAGTCCTGCTACCCCCACATCGTAGTAGCGTTCTACATGAGAACCAAAGTATTCTGCGGTCTGGGCGGCTTCTTCTGCAACGCTTATGTCTGCCGTTCCTGCCGAACAGACGGCAATGCACCCGATGTGTTCTTGCGGTTTTGTGCTGCTGATTTTGAGGATGCGTGATGTGCCGTCATACTGGGCGTTTGGAATTTCCCTTTGCACAGCTGCTGCCTGTTGCGGGGTGGCACGAGTTCCGAATGCCTGTCCGTCCGTTTCGAGCAGCCGCTTGAAAATTGCTACAAGGTGTTCCGTGGCTTTTCCCTGGCAAAAAACTGTTTCTGAAAATCCGGTGCGGTGCAAGCGGTCGGCATCGAGCTTTGCAAAGTGCAGGTTGTTCTTTTGTACGTCGTCGTATATCTGTATGTCTTGCATAGCGTTCCTTCATTCTAGCAGATAACAGGGCATACGGCTAGATGGAACGTACAGCAGTGCGTTCTCGTGTACGGCAGTGCACTCACGTACAGCGGTGCGTTCTCGTGTACGGCGGCGGTGCGAAAATGTGCAAACGTTGTATGCATTGGGCAAAATGTGCTAGAATTAAGCCATGTTGTTGCAAGGAGCTGACAGTGAATTTAAATTACAGAATCATTGATTGTGACATATTTGAATCGTACATGGCATTGGAGGGGTGGGACAACTTTCCCCTTTTACGGTCATACACCGAAAACGGAGAGTTTTCGTTCATGCTCAAACGCGAAAACTTTATGATTTTTGACTACAAGCCGTCCAACGGATTCCTTAAGGCGGTGTGCGTGTACAAAATGATAGACGATACCCTTTACATTGATTTGTTCGAGGTGAACAAGGAGTTCAGGCACATTGGCATAGGCACGCTGGCTCTTGAACGGCTCATGCTGGAGACGGGTGCAAAGAAAATCCTGCTGGATGCAAAGGACACGAATGCCGAAATCTTTTGGAAGAGCATCGGCATGGAAAAAATTGACAATCAGACATACAGCATTGCATAAAAAAAGTTCCTGCAGCAAAACTCGTACCTTTACTGCAGGAACTTATGGGAAAAAAGGGGAGGAAGCCTTTTTTATTTTTTCAATGTCCTAAAGTGACTGCGGATGAGTTTTCCTGACGGGGTGAGTTCATTTTCCGTCCAGCCGGATGTTTTTGTGCAGCTGCTTGAAATGACACTCGCCGTTTCATCTTTGTTGCACAGGCTCCAGTTTATGTGGCTCAGATTGTATTTCTGAATCAGGTTGAACCACTGCAATGTCTGGTACTCGTCGTAGCCGCCGTTGCCCGAGGCATCGCATGTGCCGAATTCGGTAATAAACACAGGGAGACCAAGCTTTATGGCGTTTTCAAGCTTTGCACGCATTGCGTCCGTGTGCGTGTGTGCATAGAAATGGAAGGTGTACATGATGTTGTTGTACGCCTTGATTTGGTTTGCGGCGGCTTTGTCTACATCCTGTGACCATGTGTTTGTTCCTACGATGACTATTGCATCTGGAACATTTGCTCTGATGACGGGAATGACTTCTTCGGCATACGGCTTTATCTGGGAATCCCAGTCGGCGTTCACCGGCTCGTTGCAGATTTCGTAGAGTATGTTTCCGTAGCCTGCGTATTTCTTTGAGATTTCGCCAAGGAATTTCTTCGCTTCGTCCTTGTATTTGTTGGGGTTGTCGTTGTGCACGTGCCAGTCTACGATGACGTACATTCCCTGTGCCGTTGCAGCTTCGATGCCTTTGCAGACAACATTTTTCAGTTCTTCCTGATTGCCTCCGTTACAGTAGCCTGCATAGTCGCCAGGATACAATGCAAGGCGCACGCAGTTTGTGTTCCAGTCGTTGCGCAGTGTGGCAAAGCTTTCTTCGGATACATAGCCGGGGAACCATGAAAGTCCGTGGGTGGACATGCCGTACAGCTGGAATTTCTGGTCTTTGCTGTCGTACAGGGATGCACCTGTTACGTGCAGTTTTCCGTGGTTTGCAAATGGAGTTCCCTTTGCTGCCGTAGGTTCTGCACTTTTTTCTTCCTGTCCTTGAGCTACAATCTGTTCACCTTTTTCTGTTACCGTGTTTACCTCCATGACGAGCATTCCGTAGCCTTGGATGCGCAGACCGTTTTCCTTGATGGCTTCACGCTCTTTTGCAGTAGGCGTGTAGATGACGGAGTTGTCCGCCTTGACAAGGAAAATGAGGTCGTCTTGGATGCGGACATCTTCTGCTGCAGAAGTGACTTTGCCCTTGTAGATTGTCCGCCATGGGTTTGTATTGTCTACATACAGCTTGATGTTAAAGTACGTTGCACCTTTTTCGGATGGAGAACGGTTTGTAATTATCTGTATTGAAAAGTCATCTCTGTCCTGAAACTGTGATGCAGGCACTGAAAAGCTCTGCCAGTTGCCAAGGTCAAAAAGGCCTTCTTTCTTTTCCGGGTTGCGCAGTTCTATTTTCTTTACGGAAATGCCGAATCCGTGCAGAGCCATGCCGTACTTCTTCAGGTTTTGGGCTTCCTGCTGTGAAAGCGTGATGATGATTGTTCCCGAAACTTTGTCCATGGTGATTTCACCATTGCCGAAAGATGCTCCGCTTACGCCGCCATAGCCGATCTCTGTCCAGCCGTTTGTCATGGCGTATGCCTTGAGCTTGTGGTAGTCGGCTTTTGTCTGTGTTGCTGAAATGCGGATTACGGAACCTTCTTCTGCATTCTTAAAGAGGATGTCAGGATATGTGATTGTGTTTGACCATGACAGCTCTCCTACTTTTTTTGCCAGCTGCACTTTTGTTTCTGAATCGGCATGCACGGCACAGAGTGTCAGTGCTGCTGCAACCGTTGCCATAATGAATCGTTTTACATTAATCATGTTGCGTACCAGTCTTTCCGTCCAGCGCTGTTTCCACCAGTGTGCCGTTTTTGTACACGAGCTTCAGTGAAAAAAACGGTGCATTCTGAGTCAGCAGGTGCAGAAAGATTTTGTCTCCTTCCCATAATGTCAGTTTTTCTATGTGTTCTTTTAAAACCCATTCAAGTTTGCCTTCATTGCACTCCGTCAGATTTCCGCTAAAATCGTCTGACGTGTACAGGCACATGTATTCAGCAGGATTGTCGTCCGAAATGAATGTGACAATGCCCCTGAATTTGAAGGAATGCAGTGTAAGACCCGTTTCTTCTTTGACTTCCCTCAACAGGCAGTCTTCGGGGCTTTCGCCGTGTTCAAAGTGTCCGCCTACACCAATCCATTTGTCACGATTTTCGTCATCCTTCTTATTATATATTCGGTGAAGCATGAGGTAACTGTTATCTTTTTCTATGTAACAAAGTGTTGTTAATTGTGATTTCATGTGCCGATTATACTATAAATGTCCCATGGAATGTACAGTACCTGTTGCTTTTTGTTCATAACTTGTCAAAACATACTGAAATTCTGTGGATAACTGGTGAATTTGTGTGCTGATATTGTGGGAAAACAATTGTGATATTTCTATTCTAATATTGTTTATTTGTTGTAATATATAAATTTAGATTGTGGAAAACTTCTATGCGTTTTGCGTTCTAAACCTTGTGAAAAACTGTTCATAACTCCGCAAATCCTGTGGATAACTCTTGTATTTATTTATGTAGATGAAGTTTCTTAAGGACGTTTTGCCATGCCCTTCATAGCTTTCTTCTATTATTTCCTTTCATTTCTAGAGTAATGATGGTAGAATGAAAGTAATGTATGTAACTTTCAATATCCATTATGATATCTGTGCGTTTGTCCTGTATGTCCTCATGATATACCTTTTCTTTTACAAAAAGGAAATGTCAAGCTATCAGAATAGATTTTACATCCTCATGCTTTTTTCCAGCCTGATTGCAGCTGTCTTTGATGCTTGTGCCAGTTTTATGGTCAATGACAAGTTCTGGTTTCCAGACAGCCTTACCTTTTTCATGAACAGCCTGTACCTTTTGTTTCATAATATGGGAACGTATTTTCTGGCTCTTTATGTTTTTGCTTTGACTGGTCGGCTAAAAAGTCATGGACGGCTTTTTTTCGTTCTGTTTCCACTGCCCCTTGTCATTGACGTTGCCATGCTTGTCCAAAACTTTGTTTTTAAGAACATGTTTTACCTTGTAGATGGTACTTTCCTTGTCACTCCATGGTATTTGTTCTTTGTTACGTTTTCCATGTTGATTTATTCTGTCGTGTGCCTGTACTTGATTGCAACTTTTCACGACAGGTTTTCTTCTTTTCACATAAGCTTTCTTGTGCTGATTATTGTTGGCAACATTGTTATTTCAATACTGGAATATTTTTACATGGGCATAAATGTTGAAATGTTTGCCAGGGCTGTCATGCTGTGCATCCTTTTGTTCAGGATAGAAAATGAAAGCGACATCATTAACATCAATACCGGGGTGTACAACCGCAGTACATTTGAGGAGCATTCCGCCCAGCTTCTCAATTCAAAGCGTCCGTACACGGTGATTCTGCTGAAGCTGTGCAATATCCGTCCTTTGGTTTCGATTCTTGGCGTGGACTTTATCAATGCCGTCATGTCCGACATTGCAGACTACCTTGCAACGATTTTGGTTGATCGACATTCCATTTATGACTGCAACCACTATACCTTTGCATTGATTATAGATGAAAAGCATTCGTTTCTTGTAAAGGATATTACTGTCGCTGTCAACGAAAAGTTCAGCAAGGACTGGATCTATGACAACCTGAGCATTCCCCTGTCGGTGGTGATGGGTGTCGTCAATATTCCCTTGGACTTGCGTTCCGTGGATTCCTTGATGAAGCTCATTGACAATGCGGAGGAAAATTACACTGAGCGGGTGTCGGTCATCAAGGATAGTCAACTGAAATTCCTTCAGCGCGAAGCAATGGTTGCAGCTGCCATTGAAAAGGCTCTGGACGAAAAGACGCTGCAACTGTTTTATCAGCCGATATGGGATTGCAGAAGGAAATGCGTTCACGGTGCAGAGGCTTTCGTTCGGCTTAGGGATGAAGACCTGGACTTTATCCCTTCAGAAGAAGTCATTTCTGTTGCAGAAAAATACGGCACTATCCGTAAGCTTGGCGTGTTCCTGATGCAGGAACTGTGCGCATTCATGGCAAACCCCACGTTTAGGGAAGTGGGGATGGATTGTATGGTTGTCAATCTTTCTGCCGTTCAGTGCCTGCAGCGGGATCTACCTTTCTTGTTTAAGGATATTGTCGATTCGCATGGGCTTCGCACCGAGCGCATCTATTTTGACATTCGGGAAACAACGACAATCATGATGACGAGTTCCGCCCTGCACACAATCCACAACCTGCGCGACATGGGCTTTAAGCTTGCACTGGACAACTATGGTACGGGCAATACTGATGCTTCTTCCATATTCATGATGGGGTTTGAAACCATAAAGATTGACCGCAGCATATTTGCAAAGGGTGAAAGCTCCGACTCTGCACTTGTCTTTTTGCACCACACCATACAGATGCTCAAGGAAATGGGCTATGACGTGGCTGTTGAGGGGGTGGAAAACCAGAACCAGAAAGACTTTGTTGAAAAATCGGGCATTACTTTTTATCAGGGATACTATTTTTCAAAGCCGCTGCCAAAAGATGAATTTTTTGCCTTTTGCAGAAAAATTAAAACGGAAGAAAGCCTCTAAAAACATAAGGTATGATGCAGGACTGTTCGAAAACATTTTGACTGTGCTCATTCCCTTTACTTCTATGTTTCAACCAATCCCTTTCCGCGCAGTTTCTGTACAAACGCAGCCGCCTGTGGCTGTGCATGTAAAAATGCTTTCATGTCCTGTACAGCCTTTGTTCGGTCTGTCCACTCTGGCTTTAAGTGTTCAATCAGCGCGATGAGTTGTGGAGCAAGAGGGGCAAGCTGTGCATTCAGGTGCATTTCTATGTGTTCCTGCATGTATGTCCATGCCAGCGTGTCGGGTTGTTCTGCTATCGGCATGCCTGCAAGCCACCAGCATTTTTCCAGCTGTACGGGGCGTTTGTACCTGGCATCGCGCTGTCGTTCGTACGCACTGATGGCTTTTTCAATGTAGTCGCCCGCAATGGTGGGGCGTGGCGTTTTGAATGAAAACCATGAGCCGACTGGTGCGTCCAATGCTTCGCCATGCATCCATGCAGACAGAGCCGCATTCAGCCCGCTTCCGAACTTTTGCGATTTCTGTTCCCCCTCAAAATGCAATCCGTTTTGTGCAAACATGCCGGCGTTTGTGGCTATGACGGGCTTTAGTTCGGGATGCTTGCCTTCCTGCCATTCTTTGTAAATGCGGGAATGCCGCGTAAGGGTAAACTTGTGCCAAAAGGAGCTGTCCAAAAGCCCCTGCTGGTAAAACTGCCGAAGCGTTTCCATTGAATTCATCAGATCCTGGGCACTTTCCTTCCAGTAGCCGTATATCATGTAGGCATGCACGAGAATGCCGGCTTCCTTGAATGCACAGCACGCATTGACAATGGAATGAATGTCCGTGCCTTTGTGTATGTCGTCTAGACCAGAACCAGTGGCAATTTCAATGCCACCGGAAACACCGATGAGTCCGCCGTAGGAAAGAAAGTCTGCGCTGTCGCGGGAAAACACCTTTTCAAATCTGATGTTGCCCCAAAAAGAGAGGCTGTTGCCGTTTTGAGCATTGAGCGCTGCAAACTGTTCCATTGCCTTTGGCGGCATGGCTTCGTCTACAAAATGAATTCCGTAGATTCCGTGGCGTGTCGCTTGCTCTTTTAGACCGTAAAACAGGTTTTTGATGTGCGTCATGCGGTACGATGCCACGTAGTCCAGCGTAACATCGCAAAAGGCGCACTGGTGCCAGTAGCAGCCGTGTGCGAGATATGCCTTTATCCACGTGCCGTCCGACCAGATGCGTTGCATGGGGTTTGTGTCATCGGTCATGCGCGGATACTGCGAAAAATCTATGTCGCTGTAGTCAGGCACTATTTCTGATGTCTTGCCGTTTTCAAATTCCTGCAGGGTACGGATGTAATCGTCTTGCACCGGAGAGTCTGCTGCCGGTGCTATGATGACCGCCCTGCTTTGTTGTGAGCCATGGGGCTGTGCAAAAAGGCGAATCTTGTACAGGGGCTTTTGCTGCGGAGTTACGTGTGCACCCTGTTCCAAAAGGCCGCTTTGGAACAGGGCGTGATATGAGCCGTAGCCTCGGTCATAGCTGAGTGCGTCGATGAATGAAGCCAGTTGTTCTTCCTGCGTGTCACGCAATTCTGTGTTTACGAATCCGCCCCCCATGACAACAAAGGCATTGTCGTGGTACTTTTGCTTGAAGTACTGCGCTGTTGCCAAGGCAGCACTGAACGTGCCTGGAAACGGTACGCTTATGCAGACGAGCAGTTTCTTGCCAGTGCCGGCAGGTTCTTCAGGGCTGCTGGAACATAGGTTCATGCTGTCGAACGTGTCGTGCAGGAGAGGCTTGTAAAACGTTTCGAGCACGGGCGAATGGATGCCCTTTGCAATGTCGGTAAAGCTGGTTTCGTTTATGGCAAGGGATTCTCCGTAGCGGACAAGTGAAAATTCTCTGTCAAATGCTACGGTAATGTAGTCGGCAAGGTCTGCAAGGGCGAAGCTTGCAAGAAAACGTGCATCGTCTATTGAAGGTTCATGGTCAAGGTTTTCAAGGTATGTCTCCATTCGGCTGCCGCGAGGGGCATGGGGCGAAAACAGAAAACGGTGGCACAGTTCCCTGCCGCTGACGGAAGTTGCGGCTTTGGTTTCAGTGTGTGCTGTACTGTTCGTTGGCGTACAGCCTCCGTCTTTCAGGATTGCCGTAATGGAATCGATCCACTGTGCCCACAGTTCCTGCTGCGAAAGGTATCGGTACAGGTTTGAAGCTGTTGCTGTGTCACCTGCAGCGGCAGCCTTGCGTGCAATGGAAAGTGCATTTTCGGTGCTTGCAGCGAACAGCGTTTCAAGTCCGCTTTTGCAGAACAGGTGCGAAAACAGCTGAATGCTCATGTCGTGCCACTGTACGCTGTGTCCAGCCTGCCTAAAAAACGAAGCAAGGTATGCTCCAGATGGATATGCGGTGTTGAGTTGCACTAAAGGAGGCTGAATAATAACGACATTCATGCCGATATAATACTGTGCAGGTGTGAAGCGTGTCAAATGAGAAAGCGGCATGCTGGAATTGTTGTGGCATGCCTGTGAAGGAGTATATATGGCAGAGAATCTGAATGCTGAGCTTTCTGACCGAAAAGAGAGGCGGGACTCCAAACTCCGCCGGATTGTTTCCGCGATAGCCTTTTTGATAGCTTTGGTATTGTGTGTTCTGTATGTGAAAACCTTTGCTCGTCGAACTTTTGAAAAGACTGCACGAAAAGAGTTGGCTCAAATAGAACAGAACATGCAGCTGCGTTTTTCAGTGGGTTTTAACGAACAGCTGGCATTGGCCCTTCAGATGGCTGCGTCTCCGCTTATTGTACACTACTTTGAAAACCCAGATGATAAAGATGTACGTAATGCTGCCTTTGAAGAAGTGGCGGCGTATCAAAATTCCTTTTTGAGCAACCTTTCCTTTATGATAAATGACAAAGACAAAAAGTACTATTCAAACGGAACGGAGCTGTACGTTCTGGATCCGTCTGCTCCTTCAAGCGGATGGTACGTAAACATCATGAACTCGTCTCATGCCTATGAATTTAACATAAGCTATGACATTGGAGTAAAGCAGACCTTTATGTGGTTGAACTGCATGGTGCGGAACCTGCAGACGGGCAAGGCTCTTGGGCTTATTGGCACTGGCATTCCACTCACAACTTTTGTGGAAACCATGTTTTCAAACCTTCCAAAAGACTGCACCATGTATCTGTACGATGGCGAATTAAAAATTTCTGGTTCTTCGGACATAAAACTTCTGGAGGAAAAGACACCTCTTGTAGACCTTGTTCCTGCATTTGCGGGGCATGAGGACGAGCTGAAGGGAAAAGACTTTCGGTTTGTTTCCCGTGGCAAATCGATCTATGCACTGGCTCCTGTCGGCGACATAGGATGGGACATGATTCTGTTCAAGGACTACACGTTTGGGGCTTTTCTTTCTGGGGCGGCAGTTCCCTTTGCTGTGTGTGTAGTTCTGATGGTGTTCCTTACGGCAGGATACATAGTGTTCTTTAGAATCCGCGACATGCATGCAACAGAGCAGACTGCTGGGAAACGCCTTTTGGAAGAGATACAGAGGCTTGTTACCTCTGCCAAGGAAAACGAAGCTACAAGCCAGGATCAGAGTGCTGCGGTAAAGGAAATCGTTGCCACCATGGAAGATAATACAGCCTTGGGAGAGTCAATGTCGAAAAAGGCTAAGGATGTTTCTGCACTGGCCGACAAGACGAACACCGATGTGTCTGATGGCGTTGCGTATCTGGAGCAGAATGTGCGGCAACTGCGCGAAATTTCAAGTGCAAATCAGCATACCATAGATGGAATCAAGCACTTGAGCGATAAGATAGACAGCATTTGGGATATTGTAACGCTGATTAATTCGGTTGCAGATCAGGCCAAGATTATTGCCTTTAATGCAGAACTTGAAGCTTCGAGTGCAGGCGAGAGCGGAAAGAACTTTCATATTGTGGCAACGGAAATACGTCGGCTTGCAGATGGTATCATAGACGGTACTCGCGAAATAAAGGAGCGTATTACGGAGATACAGACAAGTTCCGATTCCCTTATCCTTTTGAGCGAGAGCGGTACAGAAAAGATTAACGAGGGCTGTGCCGGTGCCCAGCAGTTGGAAAAGCAGTTTGAAAGCATTCGCTCTGCATCTGAGGTTACGGCAAGCAGTGCCAGTGACATTACGACAATCATTCAGCAGCAGGCAATGGCAAGCGAACAGATTTTGATAACGCTCAAGCAGATTGCGGCTGGTGTTGAAGGCTTTGCCCAGGCAACGGAATACATTGCTTCTTCGTCGGAAACATTGCGGAGCATAGCACATGATTTGCACAAATAGAAAGATAGAGAAAAAAAGGAGGTTTTTGCATGGCAGAAACGAAAGAGCAGGAGGCACTGCTGCAGGAATGGATTACGGAAAGTAACCGCATTGTCTTTTTTGGTGGAGCAGGAGTTTCTACTGAAAGCGGCATTCCTGATTTTCGCAGTGTGGACGGTTTGTATCATCAGGAGTGGAGCTATCCGCCTGAAACGATATTGAGTGCCGGCTTTTTTGCTGACAATCCGATTGAGTTCTATAAATTCTACCGCGCAAAGCTCTTGGTCACGGGCATCAAGCCCAATGTCGCCCACTTGAAGCTGGCGGAACTGGAGCAGAAGGGCAAGCTGACGGCTGTTATTACCCAGAATATTGACGGCTTGCATCAGGCTGCCGGCAGCAAGCGCGTTCTTGAAGTTCATGGAAGTACCTTGCGCAACCACTGCGTTCAGTGCGGCAAAAAATATGATGTGGACTATGTGCGTAACAACAAGGACAAAAAGGGAGTGCCGCGCTGTGCAGACAAAGACTGCAACGGCATCATGAAACCTGATGTCGTGCTGTATGGCGAAAGTCTTGACGATGCCGTTGTTTCTGCATCCATTTTGGCATTGCAGGAAGCCGACATGCTGATTATTGGCGGCACGTCACTCACCGTGTATCCGGCAGCTGGTTTTATCAATGCATTCCATGGAAATCATCTGGTGCTGATTAACCGCGATGCGACCGAAAGCGATAGCATTGCCGATTTGGTCATTCACGACAGCATTGGCAAAGTGCTGGACAAAGTGCGGGTGGACTGATAGCGAGCAAGCCTGCATACGAAAAAAAAAGACGGAGTGTTATCACTCCGTCTTTTTCATTGCTGTATGAATGTGCCTAGAATTTGACATGGAAGCCTGCGCTAAAGTTCAAGCCACGGGGAATGACTCCTTCTGATGCGTTTTCCGTTTTGATTGTGGTAAAGCCAAGGTCGTAGCGCAGGTCTGTAACCAGAGCCATTGCAGGTGAAAAAGCATAGGATGCACCGATGTCAGCGATTGCACTGAACAGGATGCGTGAATCTGGATCAGATGTTGTCTTTGACTTGTCGTCTTTTAAGTCTCCCGTAATGAAGGATACCTGAGGACCTCCTTCTACAAACAGAAGAAAGCTCTGGTTTATGGGAATGCCGTAGTTGATGAGCACGGGCATGACGATGCTGTTGTACGATAGTGTCGAATTCAAGTTGTACTTGCTTGATTTTAAGCCGATTGAATTGTGCATAAAGCCAACTTCGGGCTGTACATACAAGTTTTCTACAACGGAAATAGGAATCTTTCCGAAGACAGAACCTCCGTAGCCCCAGTTTTTCTTTGTTTCCGTACTTGTATTTTCTATGTTTGTCGATGTTCCTGCTCCAAAGTCTCCGAAACCCCTGAATCCAAAGGTTACTTCTGAGAAAGCCAGTGTTGCTGCAGTAACTGCCAGACAAATGATTGATATGATTTTTTTCATGCATGACCCCTCATTTTGTGTATTAGGCATGACACTCTCTAACAAGTCGTCTTTGACAATTTTTTAGAGATTTCCTATTATATAATATTATAGAAGATTTATTCCTTAGGTCAAGTTAAATTTTATGTAGGAAACCTCGAAAAAATCGCCTTCGGAGATTTTTGAATGTGTCCTGTAAACAGTAAGCTTGCAACTATACTAGCATTGAGGGGTGAATGTACAATGCAGCGCCCCATGGTGTGTTGGCAAACAGGGGCTGCCTACAGGCATTTGTCTTGTCGATTGTACGAAAATGCAGATTTGTGAGAGAAAGGGGTTGTAGATGACTGACAGAATCATTGAGTGGGCGCAAGAATTGCAAAGTTTGGCTCAGGCAGGTTTATTTTATGGCAAAGATGTGTTTGATAGGGAACGGTATCAGAGAATCCGCGACATTTCTGCAGAAATGGTGGCCATGAAAACAGGTGTGGCACTTGATGTCGTAAAGGATTTCTTTTGCAATGGTACGGGCTATCAGACGCCCAAGATAGATACCCGTGCAGTAATTGTTCAAGGCGGAAAAATACTTTTGGTAAAAGAGGCCGATGGACGGTGGTCTTTGCCTGGTGGCTGGTGTGAATACAACCTGTCTCCTGTTGAAAATGTGGTAAAAGAAGCAAAGGAAGAAGCCGGATGCGATGTTCGTGTTAAAAGTGTTGTTGCTGTGC
>JAFVDR010000083.1 GCA_017476165.1 Treponema sp.
CCTGACTCTACCCTATTTTTAATCCTGAAGCGAACTGACGACCAGCTTTCCCTTCACATTTCAGACATTCTTTCTTTTTACGATATTGAAGAAAACGACATTCACCTTATCCCCAACGGGGACAACGAGAGACTGTATCTGGGAACTATCGACTACAACAAGGAAGAAATTCCTGCGTTGAATTCAGATGCTTTCGAGCTTATATTAAGGAAAGACTTTGGAAATGCATAATCAATTCACGTGTATTTCATATGACACAATTGATTTCCTCATACCAAGCCAATATGTAGTTTCAGGCATCTTTTTAAGCATTCCCAAGGACAGCAAAACGATTCTGTTCAACAGGGAAACGCTTCCCCATATCTATATTGGAAACATGCTCGAAAAAGAATTCCTGTGCAAGTCCAAGTCCGACACGTCTGTCGTTCTTGTAATGAACAAGAACGATTTTTCACGGGAAGTCTGTCAAACAATCATTAACCATACGGATACGGCATTTCCGGCAACAGGAAACCTTGCCCTGTCAGTAAACGGAAACATTTCCAGTAAAGAATTTATTTTAGACTCATTTCACCTTATGCCGCAGGGAATCAGGGACCGCCTTAGAGCCTATGGGATTGATGCCATTATATTTCCAGACAGTACGCGCAAACAGATTCTCATTGCTCCTGACCTGCTGCTGAAAAAATTCTTTACAGGAGGCATAGAATGAACATTCTTATTGTTGATGATTCCGCAATAATAAGAGCTATCCTCGAACAGAACCTCTCAAAAGAAGATGATTTCACCATCATTGACTCTGTATCAACGGGCAGAAAAGCCATTGACAGTGCACAAAAAAAAGCACCTGATGTGATCATCAGCGATATAGACATGCCGGAAATGGACGGACTTGAGTCCACGAAATTCATTTCCTCAAAATTGAAGATTCCCGTCATCATTCTGTCTGAACAAGAAACTGACAGGGCGAAAGCGAAAAATGCAGGAGCCGTCGATTTTGAAGTAAAGCCAAACCTTGACTCATACAAAGAGTCATTCTTTGCTTCTTTGAATGAAAAACTACGGAAAGCTTATTCCGAAAAAAATCAAAAAAGTCACTCAGGCAAAAAATTATTCGGTTTTCATAGTCGCAGTACCGAAACAGAATCTGAAGCCGTTTTTGACGTAAAAGACTTCAAGGTTCTGTGCATTGGTGCATCAACTGGGGGACCAACGGCTGTTGCCGATGTTCTTACACACCTCGGCAAAGATTTTCCCGTGCCAATCATATATAGTCAGCACATAGAAGTAGGTGCAGACGGAAAAATGGCGGAATGGTTCAACCAAACCTGCAAGAATCTTGAAATAAGGCTTGCTCACAACGGTGAAGAAGCAATTCCGGGCAGAGTCTATATGGCTCCTGCAGACACACATCTTGTGATCGACTTTGTAAAAAGAAACGGACATCCAGTCCTGAAAATATCGGATGCTCCTCCATGGAGATTTTTAAGGCCATCTGTAAACGTCATGTTTAACAGTGCGTCATCATTTTATAGGCAGGCATGCCTCGCAGTATTGTTGACGGGCATGGGACGTGACGGTGCAGAAGGCTGCAAAAACATTGTTGATGCTGGTGGATATACGATTGTAGAAGATGAATCAACCTGTGCCGTATTCGGCATGCCGAAAGCGGCTATAGAAGAAGGTGGTGCCTCTGAAATTCTTCCTAGGAACGAAATTTCTGCAAGAATTTTAAAACTAATAGGAAGAAACTAGCATGACTATTTCACAAGAACAACTGCACAGCATAATTGAACTCATTACTCAGAAAACAGGCATTCTGCCACGTGAAAGCCATCAAATGGGAATCAAAAGCTACATTGAAAAACATCTTGATGAAAATAGCTTAACTTTTTCCAAGTATTTTTCCCTAGTTTACAATTCAGACGCTGATTTATCAGCCTTAATAAACGAATCTACGGTAAACGAAACCTATTTCTTTCGCGAAGAAAAGCATTTTTTGCTGTTAAAGAAAAAGATTTTTCCCGAGTGGCAGATGAAAAACGGAAGCAAGCCTATCAGAATCTGGAGTGCTGCATGTTCATACGGTGAAGAGCCCTACTCTATTGCCCTGCTGGCAGATTCTTGCAGTATAAAGACGGAACTGTATGCAAGTGACATAAACACAAAGGCACTGGCAAACTGCCAGAAAGGAAAATTCAGGGGTGCTTCAAAGCGGATGGGTGACGGAGAAGAATTTCATCCGCTGTTTTCCAGCTTTCAAAATGCTGACGGATACTTCGTATTTCCTGAAGAAATACGAAAAAAAATAACCGTTCTGCAGCTCAATCTCGCAGAGCTTGAAAAACAAGTATTGAAAGTTCCGAAGAAAATAAACATTATTTTTTTGCGGAATGTGTTTATTTATTTCAGCATGGAATTGCGGGCAAAAATACTGAAATTCATAACGGATAACTGTCTGGAACCCGATGGATATATATTTGTTTCCATGAACGAAATAGCGCAGATTGATTCGACTATCATGCCATCAAATCTGGAAAAAATATCAGAAAACAACATTTTTTGTTTTCATAAAAAGAATTAGGAGATCTTTATGGCTCATGTTTCAGAAGATATTACAGAAAGCTTTATATCTGAAAGTACAGACCTTCTGGATTCCATCAGGAAGGATGTTGTAAATCTCAAGGCAACCCCTGACGATAAAGAAATCCTTGCTCGACTGCTGCGTGATGTTCACACCATCAAGGGGAATGCACGCATGCTGGGGTACAATACCATAGAAAAGCTTGCACACGCAGTCGAAGATGTCTATAAAAGCGTCAAAGACGAAAAGATAAAGAATTCAGACCGGCTGATTCAAGTTATATTCTATACATGCGACAAGATACAGGAATGCATTAATACCGTACAGAAAAAAAGCAATGATTCCCTAAACATTGATTTGTATATTCTCTACTGTGACAAGCTTGCTGCAGGAGAACTGATTGACACGGCTCAGCTTGCACAGGAAGTGCAAAAAGAAAAGATGGACTCTGCCTTAAAATCGCAGGCTCAGGAAGATGAAGAAGAAACGATTTCTGACCTTCAGTCAATACGCATCAAACTTGACAGAATCAATGAAATCATATCTTCATTTGACAACATGATCATTCGGGAATTCAGGCTCAAGCATCAGCTGGACAACCTGCGCCAGATAGAAGAATCAACGGGAAACCATGACATTTCACGAATCCGAAAGCAGCTCGAAAATGACATTGTGGCACTGGAAACATCCATATTCAGTGTACAGCAGAGTGTATTTGACTTGAGAATGCTCCCCATTCTCATGGCCATCCGTCCTTTGGAAAATACAGTTGTCGTTGACTCCATCAACCTGGGTAAAAACGTTCGATTTGAAATTCCAGACACGGAAATTGCCATTGACAAAGTTGTTCTTGAACAGTTAAGTGACATCCTCATGCACTTGATACGAAATTCCCTTGACCACGGCATAGAAACGCCACAAGAGCGAGAAGCTGCAGGAAAGCCAGAGCAAGGCGTTATTTCCATAAAATGCGTTCAAGAAACAAAATACATTGAACTGACTGTCAGTGATGACGGAAGAGGCATTGATTATGACAAGATTCGCCAAAAGGCTTTGACGCTGTACCCAGAACGTACGGACGAAATCAAGGACATGAGCGAAAAAGAATTGTCAAGCTTTCTTTTCCTGTCAGGTTTTTCGACAAAAGAAACGGTAACGGAACTATCTGGACGCGGTGTAGGCCTCGATGTTGTCTGGAACAACATTGAAAAAATAAAGGGGCACATCCATATCGAAAGCGAAAAAAACAAGGGAACCTCGTTTATCCTTCGCTTTCCTATTTCGCTGGCAACGCTTCAGGGTCTATTCATTTTCTCGAACAAGTCGAAATACCTTATCCCTTCACAGCACATCATTGACATCATTTACAGAAAGAAATCTGAATACATTACCCTTCAGAACCAGAGCTACATCAAGCTGGAATCGAATTTGATTCCTGTATATGCACTTTCTTCGCTGTTCAAGGATCAGCATTTTGTAAAAGCCTCAGATGCAGATACGATCCTGATTGCAGAATACATGGAGCAGCAGATAGGCATCGTTGTTGACCAGGTTCAGAGATATGCATCCCTTGTCGTAAAACAGCTTCCAAATGCACTCAAAAACTTTACCATTTTGCAGGGTATCGTCTTCGATGAGCATTACGACATTGTACCTATCCTGCATGTACCTGAAATCATTACAAAGTTCAAGTCGCTGCGCGGTTACGACATTAAGAAATATGAGGCAAAAATAAAATCAAAAATCTACCGCGTCCTTATTGTCGATGATTCGGATACAACCCGTCAGGTAGAAAAAACCATTCTTGAAGGAAACGAATTCATGGTGGACACGGCTGTCGACGGCATAGATGGACTTGAAAAAATAAAGGCAAAGCAGTATGACCTTATTCTTTCAGACAAAGACATGCCGCGCATGAACGGTCTTGTTCTGCTTGACAATATCCGGCATCTGGAAAACTACGCTTCCATTCCAGTCATCATTGTTTCTGCAGATCAGAGTCCTGAAACAATCAATACCTTTAAGAAAGCGGGTGCAAATGCATTCATTGCAAAGGCCGACTTTAAGCGCGGAAACTTAATCAATGTCATAAAGGAGTTGCTGCATGAGTAAAAAAATCATCATATTTGAAACATCCGTTACAGTTCAAAAACTCTTTACCACAACGCTGGATGCAGATGACTATAACTTTCAGTTTGTAAACAATGGAAAAGATTTCATATTCAAAATTCTTGATGTCGTTCCTGACATTGTACTCTTGAATGCAGAGCTTGAAGGAAGCTATGAAATTGTAAAAATCGTCAGGGAAATTTCATGCTTTTCATCACTGCCAATAGGCATGTATTCCAACACAAACAGTCCATTTGTAAAGCAGTCCGCTTTGGATGCCGGTGCGAACACGTTTGTTTCCATCGAACCAAAGACAATCCTCATCAATATTGATGAACTCATGCAGATTTCTTCTTCGGGCAGCATAGACAAGTCGCAACTCCTGGTCATCAAGAAACAGATGGATGATGCAAAGCTGTTTGACATTACGTCTTCAATGCTAGCACAGGACAGAAAAGTTGAATTCATTCTAAAAAGCATTCTTACAATGCAAAAAGACATCAGCAACCTTGAAGAACTGGTATATTCATTGCTGCAGCTTATTGCAGAGCTATGTGAAGTTCCTGTTGCA
Source organism: Treponema sp. (assembly GCA_017476165.1). Taxonomy (GTDB): domain Bacteria; phylum Spirochaetota; class Spirochaetia; order Treponematales; family Treponemataceae; genus Treponema_D. Next base: position 5,265 of record JAFVDR010000083.1, read on the forward strand.
AGCATGTATCTTGTTGAAAACGACGGTCCTCACAGTTACGGTGTCATTGCAAATACCATTCCTGAGCAGGAAAAATCTGACTTTCAAAAAGTGTGTGCAACGGATTTTGAGGAAATCTACACGAATTCCAGCATTTCAAATGTGACTCCGAGATTCATAGAAATGCCTGAGATTCTTAATAAATTTTACGAAACAAAACTCCAGCTTTCATCGTATGCCAAAGAAACATTAAAAGACTATGACGGCAAGCCGTTTGGTACCGTTCACATTGTCCGGACAGGCAACTTCACAAAGGAACAGAACGAGTTCTTTTCTTTCTGCTGCCAGAGTGCAAACAACTTGATGGAACAGGCCATCATTGTAAAGACAAAGATATTCTTTGAACAGAGAATCAGACACGCATTCGGAAGATTTGTTCCGGAACAGATTATAGACGAGCTTGTAAAATCTTCTAGCGAAAACGAAAAAGTGTCTGTCGGTGAAAAACGTCAGGTTGCCATATTGTTCAGCGACATCCGTTCATTTACCAATATCAGTGAACGAAACAAGCCAGAAGTACTTGTTGGATTTTTGAACAGATACTTTACGACGATGGTTGAAATCGTCAAGAAGCATGGCGGCACTGTAGACAAATTCATTGGAGATGCAATCATGGCACTCTTTGGAACGCCAGTCAGCTACGAAGACAATGCACGAAGAGCCGTTGCTGCGGCATACGAAATGAGGGATGCCCTTGATACGCTCGAAATCGGGGATCTGGTCATGCCAGAAGGCATGAAGTTCAACATCGGCATCGGCATTCATTATGGCGATGTCATTGCCGGCTCTTTGGGATCAAAGGACAAGACTGACTACACCGTCATTGGAGACAATGTAAACCTTGCAAGCCGTCTGGAAGGACTGACAAAGACATACGGCATTCAAGTGCTGGTCAGTGAAAGCGTAAAGGATGATACGGAACGTCTGCCTGATGCGCAAAATCAATTTACATTCCGCTACATGGATGATGTCAAAGTAAAGGGAAAAGCCATAGCTGTGCCTATTTTTGCGGTTGACCGCTCTCCAACAGAATTTCCAGAACGCTACAAGGACTGCTACAAAAAAGGTATGGACTTGTACAAGCAGGGAATTTTCAATCTGGCAAAAGAGTATTTTGAAAAAGCCCTCGAAGAGGTTGCAGAAGACAAGGCTTCAAAGCTGATGATTTCCCGCTGCGAAGAATTCATAGCAAATCCTCCTGAAAATTGGGATGGAGCAATTACGTTCCATACAAAATAACAGTATGAAAAGGCTGCCTTGCAACTCTCCTGTCGATTCAGTACAATAGCCGCTATATGCCATTTGGAGAAAATTTAAAATCAGAATTGAATCCTGAGCAGTATAGGGCTGTCACAACCACAGAGGGAGCAATCCTTATTATTGCAGGTGCAGGAAGCGGAAAAACAAGGGTAATTACATACAGAATTGCCCACATGCTTGAAAAAGGCATTCCCCAAAGCCAGATTCTCGCACTTACGTTCACGAACAAAGCGGCAAAGGAAATGTCGGACAGAATCAAAGAGCTGACAGGCAGAAAATTGCAGAATCTCACTGTCAGCACATTTCATGCATTTGGAGTGCGCATTCTGCGTCAGGACATTGACAAGCTTGGTTGGCGTCAGAATTTTTCAATATATGACGAAACAGACCGCTCTGCACTCATAAAGGAAACTGGTCGGGAACTGAAATTCACTCCCGATGCCCTTGATGTCTATGCAATCGGCAACCTGTTCAGCGACATCAAGACAGGAAGAAAAAACTGGAGCAGCGACAATGATGCCTACAGGGAATTATACGAAGGATACCAAGAAGGACTGCAGCTGTACAATGCGGTAGATTTTGACGATTTAATAGTCCTTCCCATTCGGCTCTTTAAGGAACACCCCGAAGTCCTTCAAGCATACAGAGACCGCTACAAATACATAATGGTAGATGAGTTTCAGGACACAAGTCATCAGCAATACGAAATGATGCACATCCTTGCAGACAAGAATGTTGCCGTTGTTGGTGACGATGACCAAAGCATATACTCCTGGCGCGGTGCAGACTACCAGAACATTGTAAACTTTGAAAAAGACTTTCCAGACGTAACGGAAATTCGGCTGGAGCAGAACTACCGTTCCACGGGCACAATCCTTGCTGCTGCAAATGGTGTCATAAAGCACAACACAAACAGAAAGGATAAATCGCTGTGGAGTGGCAACGGGAACGGACGTCCCATTGAAATATACATGCCAGAAAACGAAGCTTCCGAAGCAGATTTCATTGCCGAAAGCATTCTAGGAATCTGTGCAGAAGAAAAGCGAAAGTATGACGAGTTTGGAGTACTCATGAGGGCAAACACACAAAGCCGTGCCATAGAAGAAGCTTTTCTTGAAAACAACATCCCCTACACTATCAGCGGGGGAACAAGTTTTTTTGAGCGCAAGGAAATTAAGGATGTCATAAGCTACCTGCGCGTCATTGCAAACCATGATGATGACATCAATCTTCTGCGCATCATAAACACGCCTAGGCGCGGCATTGGACGTTCTACTATCGAAGCACTGAATACAGTTGCAACCAATTTATCTGTTTCCCTGTGGGAGGCAATGCAGGCTATTCTTTCTGCTCCAGAAGAACAGTGTCCCGTTAGCGAAGCTACAAAAGCAAACATCGAAGCATTTACGTCAATTATTGAAAGCAACAAGAACATGCTGAGCGGAAAAGGATTGAGCAAAAAAGTACATGCCCTTGTTGATGAAATCAATTACTTTGACTACTTGATTGCCGAATATCCTAAAAGTGAAAAGGCAGCTCGATTTAAGTATATGAACATCGAAAGCCTCATCAAAAGCATGGAAATGTGGGAAAACAATCCTGAACACGAAGACACAAGCCTGTATGCATATCTGAACAGAATCACGCTTCTTTCGCGTGATGACCTTGATGATGGCGAAGAAGACAAGGGAAAAGTAAATGTCATGACTGTACATGCCAGCAAAGGCCTTGAATTTCCTGTAGTCTTTATAGCTGGTGCAGAAGAAGGCATCATGCCTCATGCAAGGGCGTTGCAAGACGGTGGAGATGCTGCGGTAGAAGAAGAACGCAGGCTTTTTTATGTTGCTGTTACACGGGCGCAGAACAGGCTGATCATTTCATCTTGCCTGCACCGCAGGCGGCAGCAGGCAACAGTCGAATGCGAGCCAAGCAGATTTCTTGATGAAATTCCAGAAAATCTTGTAAAATACCATGAACCGTCGAAAGAACTTGCTGCAGAAGACGCACATGAAATGCTTCAAAACATGCTCAAGAACTTTAGTAGGCCGAGAGTACCAAAACTGTAAGAAAAGAAGGAGAATAGATTGAATATGAAAAAAACATCATCAGCATCATTAGCAGTACTGTGTGCTATTTTTGCATCAGGACTTTTTTCCTGTGCAACAACATCTTCAGTGGCAAAAAAAGACTCAGAACAGGAGTCCGTACAGGAGCAAACTGCACCAGCACAGGAAGAAGCAGTACCTCAACATGAGCAGGAACCTGCAAAAACAATTCCAACCGTTACGTTTAAAGGACGCGGCGTAAAAATCGAAGCAGAAGACATGTTTTTGGATGGGCTTTCAATGTACAAGGATGATTCTGCAAGCCAAGGTTATGCAGTAAAAATTGATGCCAGCGGTACTGCTGCATGCAAAGTTGTACTTTCCGAAGGAACATGGGAATGCCTTGCCAGAGAGCAGGCTTTTCAAACTGATGAATCAGAACTGTTCATAGACATATCAGGAACATACTATAAAGTGTATCCAAGCAATCCACCATTAGGATCCTGGGAGCTAACAACACGTTCGCCCGTGTACTTGCATATTGAACAAGAGACAACGATAGATGTATGCCTTAATGCAAGTAGCCCGACAGAAAAAGGTTCTGGGGGCATGAACATTGATTACATTCAGTTTGTGAAAATGAGGTAACGTTCGGAATCATTTTCCCAAGTCAAGCATCCGCCTGTCATACGAGGCAGGAGGATCTTCGATAATGCTCCAGTCAAAGTCAAGCACTCCATGGGGAGGAAAAAGAGGCTCTGGAGCAGGCTTTTTCCGTGCATTGTGCTCTTTTACAATATCCATGAGTGACTTGGAGCCGTCCGTCAACGTCAGATATGGTTCACCAAAGGCACAAATGGTAGCTGTCCTAACCGTGTAAAAGGTTTCTTCACCGTCATCATCCACATTCTTTTTGTGCACCAGTACAGAATTTAAAGTATATGGCTCTGAAAATGAAGCACTTTTATCGATGTTTCTGATATTGCTTCTACGTCCAACAGTACATGCATACACTTTTCCTACACTCAAAATGTGCTTAGGAACTTTATATGTTGTGTCTCCATCCGTAAAAACAGCTTCTGCATTTTCATCGTACGGCATGTCTGTATACCAGTAGCGGATATGATATACGGCATCTTTCGTGACATAATACGACAAAAGCTCTTCAGAATGGATGGGAGGACAAACAAGAATGCCGTTTGCACTGCCGGTATCTTTCCAATAGCCTTCAAGAATATTTTCCGATTGAATGGTAATGTCCTTGAGAAGGGAGCTCCTTGGAACAGAATCGCTGTCTTCTGGCCGCAATGCAAAATTCAGATACAATTTATTGCCAATAACAGCAATTGGCACATGATAGGTGTCTTCTCCACCTAGTTTGTGTCCTGCATACTTGATTTCCATATCCCAAGCACCGCTATTTACTGTTTCGGCAGTAAGCAAATCTCCGTCAGCCTGAACAACAGCCTTGTCATACGAGTCCGTATACAATTCATCGGTCAATGGAGTAAAGTGAAGCTGTATTCTTTCTGGAGTGCGTGTTTCCGCATCATTGCGGTCTCGAGGATCAGTCTGTGCCTGTTGAATAGGTTCGGATGCCCTGTCATCATACCACTGATAAAAAGGCCGCAAGACAATCGAAGAAGTATCAAACACGACATAACGGCTGTCGTTCTCCCAAATTCCACCAAGCAGCGAAGGAACACTATCATCTACCACAACTTCGGTTTGTGCACAAATATGAGAAACCTGAGCAAACAGGAAAAAAATAATACAGAATAAGGTCTTTTTCACTATATCATTATCGGAATGACACTGAATTTGCATTACTAATCAGCTTTCACAGCATATTCAGCACGTATTGTATCACTCAAAGAAAATCGGACAATAGTACGTTCTTCAAAGGCCTTTTGAATGAGGGAATCAACTTCCATTGCTTCGTAGATTTTCCTAGAACCTTCGACATCAGCCTTAAGGATTGGATGTCGAGGACTAAAAAGAACACAGCAATCTTCATACGGAAGAATGGATGTATCGTATGTCCCAATTTCATGGGCTGTATCCATTATTTCTTCCTTATCAAGACCTATCAAAGGACGCACAAGGGGATGCTCAGCGAAGCTCTCCGTTACCGTCAAGTTTTCAATAGTCTGGCTTGCAACCTGTCCAAGGCTTTCACCTGTAATGATGCAGTCTGCCTGAATTCGTTCAGCCAGCATGTTTGCAGCCTTCATCATGCACAGGCGGAGCATCAAAGTGCTGTAGGCTTCAGGTGCTTTTGACTTGATTTTCATTTGGACATCAGTAAAGGAAATTATATTCAAATGAGTATCTACCCCATAGTCAGCAATGATATGAGCCAATTCTTCAACTTTTTTTTGGGCTTCCTCTGAAGTATATGGATACGAATGAAAATAGACACATTCTACTTTCATGCCGCGCCGCATCATGCGATACCCAGCGACAGGGCTATCCAAGCCTCCGCTTAACAAAAGCAGCCCCTTTCCGCTCACTCCAACAGGCAGTCCTCGACAGGTTCTCTTTTGATTAGAATATATGTAGCAGACATCCCTGACTTCCACATGAATGACAATGTCAGGATTATGCAAATCAACAGTAAGAATGCCATTATCGAAGGCTCCTGCAGCACCTTCAACGCAAATTTGATACGAATTCAAAGGAAAATTTTTATCTTCGCGACGGGCTTCTATTTTAAAACTCTTTGCTCCTGCATCACGGGCTTTTTCCGCAATTTCCTGAACTTTTGCCTTAATGCTGTCAATATCCTTTGGAACAGTTGCGACTTTTGCCCAGCCAGTAATGCCAATAAGGTGATCCAATGCATATTCAACAGCTTTGCAGGACTCAGGAGGGCAGAATACATACAACCGTCCAGCCTGCGTGTGAATTTTGGCTTCAACAGATTCAAGAACCAACCGCGCATTTTTTACAAGCTGCTTTTCGAAAAACTTTACATTACTGCCTTTTAAAGTAAGCTCCCCTACTTTTCCAAGATAACATTCCATTGCCTTCAACCTCGTTTCTAGAACGTAAAACTCATGCCAATAGTAAAATAATTATTTACGACATCATACAAATTAGCTTTCCAAATATCCTTAAAGTGTCGGACAAGCTCTGCTTGCGTATATTTTGAACTGCCAAGCGTAAATGTTCCGTCACCGTTGTCTGTCAACTTAGTCCCAAGCCCAGGATAGATGTTTTCATCAACGCCTTTATTGCGTATATATTCAAATGTATATCCAAGATTCAAAGCCAAAAGCCCCATCTTGAATTTTGGGAATGTATATTCTGCAGACAGCCCAGCTTTTATGACATACATTTTCGTGTCTTGGTTTAGGAAATTCAACTGCTCCCAAGCAGTCTTTACCTTGTCGCCATCTTTCGTTCCTGCATACATTGAATGAGTATTCACACTGCCGTCTGTAGCATACGTTCCTTGAGGAGCTTTCAGATAGCGTATAGCCTCACTGTCCGAATCACTTTCAACAACGTTTGCATGGCGCATGAAACTGGTCTCAAAGTTCAACTTGAAGTTTTTAATTGGTCTAAAACGAATGTTAAATGAAAAAATATCGCTGTTTGGTTCATACGGAGAGCCAATATGAACCCCATTGTTAGTATAATTCTGATAATTGTATATGCCGCTGGAAATGCTTCCTGTTGCAGGACCATCATATTCCCAGTGGGAATACGTATAAGGAGTTATTGCAGTGTAATTGAAGTTTACCAAAGAGCAAATTGAATTGGGAGCATAGAAAATGCCCGTTTGCAATGCAAAACGATTTTTTCCATCTGCATCAAGCTTTATCAGCTTGTCAACCTCAATATCGTCAACAAGAACATCAGTCACCCATTCCAATCCATCAAACGGTTTGACTTTAAATGTAAGTCCCATCTGCAGATTGTCTTTGTTTCCGCCAATTCCCTGAGCAGCCATGTATGGAACAGGAAGGAAATATGACAAGTCAAATCTATTGCCATATACTATGTTTTCATAATAAGACACAGAAAAATGCTTTGAAAACCTGTATTCAAATGCATGAAATGCCATGAATTTATCGGGAGAAAGACCTGTACCGTCATAACTGGTTGTTGCACCAATAGCAGAATACTGCTGCACGTACGACCATTTTTCTTTTAGAAAGGAAATTGTAACGTTGGCACTGTGATAGTCTGTTTCATTCAATGCAATGCCTTTACCAAAGAAAGAACCGTACCCAGTCCGATTGATTCCCGCCTGCAAAAAAATGTTTCTGTTGCCAACGGCAACACCATTATTTATGTCAATGTATGCAAAAAAAGGTCCAGCATCAGCGGCATCCTGTCGGGCATCATACGCAGAATTCACCGCATACGGAAGGAACGTTCCTTCGTTTTCCTCTGTTCGTGCCGTAATGCCAAGCTTATAGCCTATTGAAATCAAATCCTTGTACAGGAAAAAATCCCCATTCAAGTTTGGAGACAGAACAAACAGTTTTTCAAACTCCTTGTCACTGTCTGTCTTCGAAAGATTGCCGACAGCTTTGCCAGAAACGGTAATGTTCCATGCCTTTCCCGTCATTTTCTGCCAGTATTCAATGGCAGTCTTTACATCCTCTTCATCTCCACGCTTTATGACGTTCTGAAGTATCTCCTGAATGCAGTTCACGGAATAAGGCCGAATCGGAGGAAGATTTTTTACAAGCCCTCGAATTTCCCATTCTTGTACCAATTCATAAAAGCTGTCGGAAGGATCAATGCTGATTTGCGCAGAAACAGCATCAGTTAGAGCAATGCAAAAAACAATCAAAAACAGTATTTTTTTAATATTTCTCACGTTTGAACATCCTTGCCAGCTTAATATTTACAGAAAGCGCAAATTCAACGCCCTGAACAAATTCACCCTTTTTATTGTCATGATTATAGATGAATACATATGCCGGTTGAACTGCAAAAGAAAGGTAATCCAAGGGAGAAATGGAACCTTTCACGGCAATTCTATTCACATATTCAGTGGCATTTCCTGATGGAGTGGAAAGACCTTGCCTTCTTTTTGCTTCAGACTTGCCCTGCCTGTCAGAATCAGGAAACACCCAGTTGTCAAGATTCGGATTCCCCGTCGATGAGCCGCCCCAGTTTAAATTATCACCAAAGACATTTGTTCCAGAAAGTTCACCTTTTGCCATAATCAAATATGCAGCAGAAAGAGACCATTTTCCAGGAACTTCATAACCAAGACTCAACTCTGCGGACATTGTGTCAGGACCAAAAGGACTGCCCAGCCATTCATAGAACGGTGTCTGGTCTCCCACGCTTTCGCTATAGGTACGCACTAAGCTCCAGTCGGGACTTTCCTTAATATACAAATACGGCTGGGCATAGTAGCCTTCAAGCCAACCGTGGAAATATCCTTTGCCAGCAGGAATATAGGCTTCAACACCCAATTGACCGCCAATCGCATTCGGAGTTGTATCATCAGGCCAATTGTTCTTTTCATACGCTGTCTGAAACTGATCCTGTACATACATTCCATACACGCGAAC
>JAFVDR010000084.1 GCA_017476165.1 Treponema sp.
GTTCGGACTACAGAAATAAATCAATGTATCAGGCTTAATCACAGACAGATCAGGAAAGAAATCATTCTCTGCAGTACACGGCAAATAGGTAACCCCATCGTAACCGCCGTCAGGGGAAGCCTTTCCTGCAGCTCCTACAATGACACTGCCATCAACATACACAGGATACGCAGGGTCTTGTACAGCAATCTTTGAGTTTCTGCCGAACAGCGTCTGAATTCGGGCAATGTCACATTTTGCACCATCGGAAATGAACACTTCGTCCTCTGTAGCCATATCCTTATACAGAACCTCAGCTATCTTCTTGCGGAGTGCAGAAAGCCCCTGTTCATCACCATATCCCGAATATCCCTCTTTTGTCGTAAGCTTTTGTATGTAATCAGACATTGCCTTGGCAATATGAGGCGTAATAGGCTCAGTTGTATTTCCAATTCCAAGACTTATTATTTTTGCATCAGGATGTACCTGCTGATATTCTCTCCTTCTCTTGGCAACCTCAGGAAACAAATACCCTGCTGTCAGATTTTCAAACCCTTCATTACGAGTCAACATGTTCAACCTCTTTTTTCATCCAAAATCAAAACCCATTGGAGCACCTCGAAAAACTTTTATTTTTCGAGGTTTCCATTATTACATGGAATCTTCCAGAGAATATCCTATACCACGTGCAGTACGGATTCTCGTCTTAACTTTCAGATCTTCCATCTTCTTTCGGATGAATGATATATATACCTCAACATTATTGTATTCAGCATTACTGTCCTCTCCCCAAATTTTCTCAATAATGTTTTCTTTCTTTATTACCTGATGAGGATTGTCAAAAAGGAGTTCAATTATCTGAAGTTCTTTCAAAGAGAGCTTTACAGCATCGCCTCCTACTTTTTGAAGCTCACAGTTGTTCTTATCAAGCGTTAAATCGCCTATTGTCACGGAATTTTCCTTTATAGCTCCCTTTCTGCGTGTAAGGGCACGCACACGGGCAAGAAGAACTTCTGTATTATAAGGCTTTACCACATAGTCGTCAGCACCACTGTCAAGACCTTTTACAATACTATCGGGATCATCCTTAGAAGACAGCATCAATATTGGAACCTGTATTTTCTCATCTCGCAATGATTTCAATACAGAAATGCTATCCTTGCCAGAAGGAGAAACATCAAGAATCAAGGCATCATAAATACCACTAGATGCATATTTCAATCCATCTGCACCTGTAAACACAGAATCTACACCATATTGATCTTTCTGGAAAATTTCCACTAGGGATTGCGACAAACGAACGTCGTCTTCTACTAACAGTAATCTCATAGTTATAAAGTAAACTTTTTTTAAGAAAATGTCCAAAAAAAATAATAAATATTACAAAAAATTATAAGATTTTTTTTAACCAATTTTAAACAACTGTTCAATATGATTTTGACGGACAACCAAGACAGAGCAATGGGCACTTCCAATTATTTCACTCTGCTGCATACTGACAATATCATGTTTTACAGATGAAAGAGAGTTGGAATTATCTGCTCCACCCAGCAAAATCAAATCTGCCTTAAAATCATCAGCACAACTTATAATTTCCGACCAAACAGAACCTTTTCTCATTTCGGTTTCAATCTTTACTCCCTTGGACTTTGCCAATCCCATTGCAAAATCAAGATTGCGCTTTGCATCAGATTCAAGACTTTCGGAAAAACGCTGCCCCTCATCTTCTATAACAAATTTAGTAAGCATAAGGTGTTTTATCGTTGCTGTATCAACAACACAGACAACCTTTACGTGGCACTTGTAACATTTTGCCATCAAAATGGCATACATCACAGCATGGAGCGAAGATTTGGAACCATTATAAGCCACTACAACTTTTTGAAAAAGAAATTTTATCATCAGCCACCCTGTCTATTCTTTAGAGATTTTAATACAAAAACATTATCACGTTCCCGTTCTTCAAGAACACTCTCTATGTATTTCACGGTTTCTTGCGACTGCGGAATTACCATCTTATCAAGAGCATTCACCCTGCGCTGAGTCTTTTTTACTTCCATTGCCAGTCTCCAGACAATAGTTCGAATGCTTGCAAGCTGAGTCAACAAAGTCAACAATTCGAAAAAACGAGCCATGACTTCATCACTGTCAGGAAATGTTCCTAAAAAGGAAGAAAACAACTCTCGCTTTGGCAATTCAACATCAATCGTTGTAAAGCCCATACCACCAATGACAACAGGCTTTTTAGTGATATTAAACGAATATTCAACAGAGTGAGCTATACGTTCAACCCGATCACCACCAACAGTCATAAGCATGTTTTTCAAAGCAGGATACGCTTTTTCAATGCATTTATCGACATCGGCTTCAAGGAGTTTTACGCGGTCAACCATGCGCATAAGCTCCATAACGAGAATTTCTCGCTTTTGCTCAAGCAAATCGTACCCTTCGGTACTAACGGCAAGCTGCTCTTTTACTGCGAGAAGATTCGACTTTGTAGGAGCAATGTTCAACTTTGCCATACCAGTACAGCTCCCTACTCCTCATGTTTTGGAAGATATTTTTCCAAAAGCTCATCTTTAATTCTGTACAGTTCAGTTCTTGGAAGAATGCTCAATATTTTCCATCCCAAATCAAGAGTTTCTTCTATTGAACGGTTTTCATATTCACCCTGCGTGAAAAACTTTTCCTCAAGCTCTCGTCCAAACTTAAGATACAGTTTATCAATGTCAGACAGCTCTTCCTCTCCAATAATGGAAGCAAGGTTTCGAATAGTCTTTACCTTACTGTACGAAGCAAACAGCTGGCTGGAAACGGCAGCATGATCCTCTCTAGTCATGCCTTTTCCAATGCCATCCTTCATCAATCGACTCAAACTTGGCAAACCAGAAACAGGTGGATACATTCCCTTTTGAGACATTTCCCTATCAAGAACAATCTGACCTTCCGTAATATATCCCGTCAAATCAGGAATAGGGTGGCTAATATCATCATTCGGCATAGTAAGGATTGGAATCTGGGTTATGGAACCAGTGCTTCCCTGAATTTTACCTGCACGTTCGTACAACTCTGCCAAATTGGAATACAAATAGCCAGGGTAACCTTTTCGTCCAGGAACTTCCCCACGCGTCGTACTTATTTCGCGCAATGCTTCGCAGTAATTTGTCATATCAGTCATAACGACCAGAACATGCATGTTGCATTCAAAGGCAAGGTATTCGGCAGCTGTCAAGGCACATCGAGGAGTAATGATGCGTTCAATTGATGGAGCATCAGCAAGACTTTGGAACATGACAACCTTCGAAAGAACACCGCTTTCCTCGAAAGTATTCTTAAAGAACTGCGAGACATCATATTTGATCCCCATTCCGGCAAAAACCATAACAAAGTCTTCGTCTGAGTTCAGAATCTTTGCCTGACGGATAATCTGGGCAGCAAGCTTATTGTGAGGCAGACCATTTCCTGAAAAGATAGGAAGTTTTTGACCACGGATAAGCGTATTCATGCCATCAATGGAAGAAATACCAGTCTGAATGAAATCCCTTGGGTATACACGTGCATACGGATTTATAGGACTGCCATTCACATTCACCTTTTTGCTGGAAATGATTTCAGGATAACCATCAATAGGCTCTCCCAGACCATTGAAAATGCGTCCCAGCAAACCTTTTCCAACGCGAAGCTCCATAGGTTCATCAAGAAACTCAATGGAAACATCATCAAGATCAAGTCCCGTTGTACTTCCAAACACCTGAACAACAGCAGTTTCTTCATTTATGTCAATGATGCGGCCTGTTTTCTTTTCTCCGGTCTTGTCGCGTACATACACAACCTCGTCATAAAAAGATGACGGAGTACGCTTTACAACAACAATAGGTCCATCGACCTGCTGAAGACCCTTATATTCTATACCTTTCATACTACAGCATCCTTGCGGTACATCCGCTCAAGTTCAGACATCTGATCTTCAAGATGATTTGCAATGACTGTTAAATCATCAAGCTTATCATTTGGAACGACAGACTTTACACGCACAATTTCACTCTGCACAGGCAACTCGTTTATTTTTACAAGAGGTACTCCAACCTTTACAGCTTCCACAGCCTTATCATAAAATTCCATTATAAGCAAAAGAAGCCGAATCTGTTTTTCAGGTACAGA
>JAFVDR010000085.1 GCA_017476165.1 Treponema sp.
AAAGGTTTCTGACAGCAAGGCGAGCATTTTGATTACAGGTGAGAGTGGTGTTGGAAAAGAAGTGGTTGCAGATGCAATACACAATTTATCGTCTAGAAAAAACAATAGCTTCATAAAAGTTCACTGTGCAGCTTTAAGTGAAACTTTGCTGGAAAGCGAATTATTCGGACATGAAAAGGGTGCGTTTACAGGTGCAGAAAAACTTCAGAAAGGTCGTTTTGAACTGGCTCATGGAGGAACTATTTTTCTTGATGAAATAGGTGAAATCAACCAAAATGTGCAAATAAAGATTTTGCGTGTTCTTCAGGAAAAGAAATTTGAACGTGTTGGTGGAGAACAGACCATTGAAGTTGATGTCAGAATTGTTGCAGCTACCAATAAGAATCTTGAGGAAGAGGTGAAAGCTGGTCGTTTTCGGGAAGATTTGTATTACCGTTTGAATGTTATTCATATTACAGTTCCACCTCTACGAGACAGAAAAGAAGATATACCGCTCCTTATGTCAGCTTTTCTTAAAGAATTTAATGAAGAAAATAATAAACACATTTCAGGTATTGATGGGCGTGCAAAGGCTGCAATCTTCAAGTATGATTGGCCTGGAAATATAAGAGAACTTCGCAATTGCATCGAAAGTGCAGTTGTTATGTGCTCGGGCACTGAAATAACATTGACGGATTTGCCTCCTGCAATCAGCCAGAGTACGGCATCTGATTCCATTTCAATTCCTTTAGGCATACCGCTTGCTGAAGCCGAAAAAGTTGTCATTCAGGCGAATCTTGCAGCTAATCGCAATAACAAAAGCAAGACTGCCGATATTTTGCAGATTGGAAGAAAAACGTTACAACGGAAGTTGTCTGAGTGGTATGGAGAAGAAGAGGGTGATGTAACAGATGAACATGTATGATAAATTGGGTAGTCTGTTGAATGAAACACTTGAAGCGGGTGCTGTAAAATTTGTTCGTATGGAATCTGCTCCTGAAACAGATGCAACTTTTGACAAAGAATCTGTTTTCTCTGAAGAAAATATTTCTGAAAAAGGGTCTGCATTTGACAGGGATGCATTTTCAACGGCTCAGGAAAGTAAATCTAGCAAAGTTCGTAAAGATTCAGAAAACATGAAGAAAAAGGTATTTGAGAAACGTGTATATGTATACAAAAAGCTTACTCCTGAGCTGGAGCATGCATATAATGTTTTAGAGATCCCGTTTTATGCAACAAGAGAAACTGTAAAAAAAGCTTATAAGGAAAAACTATTGTATTATCATCCTGATAAACATGTAGGAAATAAAGTGACTGAAAAAATTGCAACAGAAAAAACGAGTGAACTGATAGCTGCCTATAACCTTCTTGATGAATTTTTGCAGCAATAATTTTTTACATAAAAAAGCACGGTTCCATAAAAGTCTTATCCCACCTTTCAGAAGAAAAACTCCCAGTGAACTTTTATAAAATTCGTGCTTTCATAATATGCTAAAAGGGCATTCAGGATATTGCTCCATGCCCTGTGCAATTAATTTTTAGATGACAGTTCCTGCTGGAATGACAGCAGATTTTCTGATGACAATAATGCCGTCTGCACTGTAGAACAGACCATGATCACCATCTTCGTATTTCTTTCCATTTACATTGATGCAGCAATTGTCACCGATTTTTGCATTCTTGTCGATGATTGCCTTATTAATCTTGCAGTTTTTGCCAATACCAATGCGAGGAATTCCCTTTTTTTCATCGGCTTTCTTTGCTTCTTCGTTTTCGTAGAAGTCGGCACCCATCATAATGACACCATCCAAGTCACAGCCTTCGTTGATGATGGAACGTACACCAATAACAGAATGTTGCAATCTAGATTTTGTTATGACACATCCTTCACTGGCAAGTGTTGATGTCATGTCTGCATCATTTATCTTGCTTGGCGGCAAATTTCTCATGTGTGTGTAGATAGGCTTGTCTTCATCATAGAAATTAAATGGTGGCTGAGGAGTTGTCAGGCTCAACGTTGCATCGTAGAATGAACGGATGGTTCCGATGTCTTCCCAGTAGCCGTTGAAAATGTAGCTGTTGACTTTCTTTGTCTTGATTGCAGACGGAATAATTTCTTTGCCAAAATCATTGGAATCATTGTTCAGCATTTCTTCCATTGTATCAGCATTGAAAATATAGATACCCATAGAAGCAAGATATTCAAGTTCTGCTGGCAAATCACCTCGTGCATTTTCAGGAATCTTCCATGCATCAATGTTTAAATCTTTTGCAGGTTTTTCCATGAATTCTGTAATCTTGTTTTCTGGATTTACCTTCATGATGCCAAAACCTGATGCATCAGAACGATTTACAGCCTTTGCTGCAATTGTTATGTCTGCTCCGGATGCAATATGTTCGTTCATGAATTTTTTCAAATCCATGCGATACAATTGGTCTCCAGAAAGAATGATGTAATGGGTTGGATTCTGGACTCTGAAATGCGCAATATTTTTTCGCACGGCATCAGCAGTTCCTTCGTACCATCCAGAATGCTCCAATGTTTGTTCTGCAGCAAGAATCTCTACGAAACCGCGGCTGAATCGATCGAAATTGTATGAATTAATAATGTGAAGATGCAACGAAGCAGAATTGAACTGTGTCAGCAAATAGATTTTTCTGTAGCCACTGTTAATGCAGTTAGAAACTGGTATGTCTACAATTCTATATTTTCCACCGAATGGAACGGCAGGTTTTGATCTTTCTTTTGTAAGCGGGTAAAGTCTTGTTCCTTTTCCTCCGCCCAGAATTATTGCAAGAACTCTTGGTTCTTCTTGATTTTGATTTTTAGCCATGGGTGTTTATTTAAGCCTCCCTATTATTTTATAATTAAAATTATAAGACTAGATTTAGTATTTTGCAATAAAAAAATGAAAATTCTTTATTTATGCACAGTCCATGCCGATAAGTTAGTAAGAAATCTGGTTAATAAATGAAAGAGGTGCTGAATGATTAGAGGCTGGTACATTGGTGCAAGTGGAATGAATGCACAGCAGGACAAGCTCGATACAATTTCAAATAACTTGGCAAATGTTGATACAACAGGATTTAAAAAGGAGATCCCTGTCAGCAAAGAGTTTAGCGAACTTCTTTTGAGAAGAACTAAGGCTGATGGCGTATTGAAGAATCCCTTCGGTTCTTCTGATGTTGCACCTATTATAGGAAAAGTTGGTCTTGGTGTAGAAACCAACGAATTGTATACAGATTTTAGTCAAGGGTCATTCAAGTCTACCGACACAAACACAGATTTCGCTTTGAGCGGTAAAGGTTTTTTTGTCGTTCAAACTCCAGCTGGTGAACGCTTTACACGCAACGGTAATTTTCATTTAGGCAAGGAAGGAATTCTCCTTACAAAGGAAGGCTATCCTTTGCTTGGAGAAAATGGACCTGTGCACGTTGCGGATGATAAATTCATAATGAACCGAGACGGTATGATTTATGCACGAAATGACAACACTGTTGTAGATCGCCTTAAGATCGTACGTTTTGACAATGAGCGGTATCTTAAGAAACAAGGCTCATCCTTGTGGAATACTAATGACATTGCAGGAAACTACCACATTGCAGAAGGAAACGAACGTCCTCAGGTGTTGCAAGGATATACGGAAACAAGCAATGTAAATGTTGTGAATGAAATGGTTCAGATGATTGAAGTAAATCGTGCTTACGAAGCTAATCAGAAATCAGTTCAAACTGAAGACGACATGCTTGATACTTTATGGTCTAAAACTGTAAATACACAGCGTTAATCTAAAAACAGGAATAGTATAAAAGGAGATTCATTATGGTAAGAAGTCTTTGGAATGCAGCTACAGGAATGAATGGTCAGCAGACCAATATAGATACGATT
>JAFVDR010000086.1 GCA_017476165.1 Treponema sp.
AGTTTTTCAACAAATCCAGTTTTGTCTACATACACATAACCGTCTGTCCTGATTTTTTCAAATGTCTGTATACCAATCGGAAGTTTTCTTGCGTTCATTCGTCCTGTTACTCCTTGAAGATAAAGCTTGCTGTAGATTTATTATAGCACAATATAAAAAAAAATACACAGCGGTATAATCTTCTTTTGTGCTTGACATTCATTCCTTTATGACTGATACTTAGGGAAGTTTTGTTCTTTGATAGCCTGTAGTTAGGCAAATTGCGGTTGTTTTGATTTCTACAAATTTTACTTCGTTTGTAGTCTTAGTCTGATGATGCCATTCGTAAATCCATTTTGACAATGTCTTTACATTCAGTCCGTTCTCTGGATATGGAATAGCACGTTTGACAGATGCATATAATGATATTTTTGTTAATGATATAAAAAATACATTAATACCTACTGAAGTTGATATAGCTACGAATATGAAGAATAAATTAAAGCAGGGAAAAGATTAATATGAATGATGGTGGAGCTATAATCTTAATTGTGTTAGGCTTAATTGCGTCTTTGCAACCTAAGAAAACATGAATGGAACGGCAGTTCCGCAATGTGTGGAATGGACTATCCACTGTCTGTGGAATGGACTATCCACTGTCTGTGGAATGGGCTATACATTGTCTGTGGAACGGACTATCCACTGTCTACTGTACGCAGTTCTTTTTGTTTCGTAAGCTGGGCAATCATCATTGCGTACAGCGGTGTCTGTGCAGTAAAATGCCGATATCGTTTGTTGGTATTTTCCTGATATGCTGATCGAGAAGCTGTAATCAATGCTCTTATTCATCAGGATTTTTCTGTTGGAGTACCTGTGCAAATCAACATTTATAATGATAAGCTTCATATCAGCAATGATTGTGTTTTTCCTACCAACTGGACAGCCGACACTTTAATGCAGAATCACCGTTCTTTACCGCATAATCCTGATATTGCAAACACATTCTTTAGGGCTGGCTTTATAGAAAGCTGAGGCCGCGGCATAAAAAAGATTTGCAATCTTTGTAAGGAATACGAAATTGCCGAGCCGGAATATACAGTTCATCCAAATGACAGTATGATGATGTTCAGGGCAAATGACACTGTAAAAATTTCTCCAAAGCCCTTTCATATTTTGCTCCGAAGGTTTCTATGAATATTACAAAAATACTGTAAATACTTGCAAAGAACGTTAAAAAACAGTAGAATATGCAAACTTATCTTAGAAAAAACATGATTCTTGTTACCGCAACAGGGATAGTGCCTTGCAGGGTACAAGGGTAGCCTATAATCATTTATGCTATATTCATTATGCGGTACTCAATTTTCATGTAGCGTATACGTTACGCAGGGGAAACATAAGGAATGACACAGAAGAAGAACTCCCACCGGTAGAATGTATCGTTTCTGATGCTTCTGAAGAAAACGAAGCAGGACAGGATACTATTTCCTTTGAGGATTTGGGACTGGACGACATTACATTGGAAGCCATTAAAAAGAAAGGCTTTGTAACTCCGTCTCCCATCCAGG
This sequence comes from Treponema sp., assembly GCA_017476165.1. Taxonomy (GTDB): domain Bacteria; phylum Spirochaetota; class Spirochaetia; order Treponematales; family Treponemataceae; genus Treponema_D. The sequence goes on from JAFVDR010000086.1 coordinate 1,548, forward strand.
TGCTTGCCATTCCTCGCTTGCTGAACGGTGAAGCAAACGTCATCGCCCGTGCCAGAACAGGAACGGGCAAGACTGCTGCATTCGGACTGCCTTTGGTGCAGTCTCTCCGCGAAGAAAGCGACCATGTACGTGCAATCATCCTTGAACCAACACGAGAACTTGCCATGCAGACATGCACGGAAATGGCATCATTTACGACAGGTAAATATCCGCGGACGGCAGTTGTGTATGGCGGTGCTTCAATGGGCGAGCAGATGCGCAGCCTTAAGCGCGGTGTTGAAATTGTTGTTGGTACTCCTGGCCGTGTACAGGATTTGATTGACCGCGGAATCCTGAAGATTGACAAGATTGACTATTTCATTCTTGACGAAGGCGATGAAATGCTTGACATGGGCTTTGTCGAGGATATTGAAAACATCTTCTCGTCTGCAAACCCCAACTGCCGCGTCTTGTTGTTCAGTGCAACCATTCCTGCACCCATATTGAAAATTGCACAGCAATTCATGGGCGACTATGAAATTGTCGAAGAAGAAGGTCACGAAGAAGAACCCTTGCTTATTGAACAGCGTTACTGGGTTGTCCGTGAAAGCGAAAAATCGGAAGCACTTGTACGTCTCATTGACATGTCTCCTGAATTTTATGGTTTGGTCTTTGTTCAGAAAAAAACCGATGCAGATGCCGTGTGCAAGTATCTCGATGAAAAAGGCTATATGGTGGCAGCCCTCCATGGAGACATTCCTCAGGGACAGCGCGAAAAGATTCTTGCCCGCTTCCGTGCCAAGCGCGTTCGCATTCTCGTTGCAACAGATGTTGCTGCCCGCGGCATTGACATTACGGGGCTGACGCATGTTGTAAACTTTGATTTGCCGTTTGATGGTCCTACGTATGTACACCGAATTGGACGTACGGGACGTGCTGGCGCAGAAGGCATGGCCGTTACCTTTGTGCGGCCCGAAGAACAGCGCAGAAAGCTTGCGTATTTGCGCAATGCAATCAAGCGCAGTGCAAAGGGTGAACTGCTTGAAGGTAAAATTCCTTCTGTCGAAGAAGTTCTTGCAATAAAGAAGATTCGGCTTTTTGATGAAGTAAAGGAGAAGCTTGGACTTAAGGATGGGTTTGATGCATTGGCCAAGGCTTCCCAAACAGAAAAGGAAGGAGCTTCTGATGGAGAATCGGCTGCCAGAGCCTCTGTTTTGCCTGTTGATGCTGTGGCAGACGGAGTGGACGAATCTGCTCCTGTTGTACCGCATCTTAGAAAAGGTGATCCGATATTCGACCAGCTTGCCGAAGAATTGTGTACAAACCAGAATCCTCAGGAAGTCGTTGCATCTCTGCTTGCTGCTACCTATGGAAGTACATTGAGCAAAAAAAGGTATGGCAAAATAAACATATTGTCTGGCTCTGAAAAGGGTGGCAGAAAAGACCGTGGCTCTGGACGTGACCGTGGTTTTAGTGGTTCAAGTGAAAATCAGGTTCGCCTATATGTTCAGCTTGGCTGGCATGACGGTTACAATCCACGCAAGATAGCTCGTTTCATTGGAAAACTCGTAAATGTCCGTGAGAGGGATGTTGATGCAATAGATATGGCAGATATGTTCTGTCTGCTCAGTCTGCCTGCCGAAGCTGCCCGCAAGGCAATAGACCTTTCCAAAAATGACGAAAGCCTGCCTCATATCCATGAGGATGTAAAGGCTTCAGGTGGCAAACGCGGAAGCCGGCGCTTTGATGATGATGACCGCTATGCCGTAGGCAGGGGAGAACGCGACAGACGGCATGGACGCGGTGATCGTGATGGCGGAGGATTCCGTTCTCGTGCAAAGGGAGGCTCTCATGCGCGTCACGGTGTTCACACTGCAACACAGCGAAACGGCAGGGCTTCCCTATACAAGAAGTCTTCTGCAGCAGAAGAATATTAATAGGTAGTTTGGTTTTATGAATAGACGAGGGCACCTTGAAAAACTTCGGTTCTTCGAGGTGCCCTTACTTGTTTTTTACACTGAATGGGCGTTGTACGGCTCGTAGGTGTCAAGCCATCGCAGGACGGGAGTTTTCCAGTCGTCTTCCATGGTTCCTTCTAAAAGAAATCGTTCATAGATGAATTGAATGTGTTCCGTAATTTTTTTTTGTGTAGTGTTATCGATTGACGTATCGTTTCTTAGTAGCTTGTCAAGAAATGGCACTGCTACAGTGGGAGATACAAGTTCCGGCACAATCTTTGTCATCATGTATAAGGCTGCAGGAATGCAGTTGACGCTGTGCTGCTTAAGGTACAGGACGGAATCTGCAATTTCCATGCCATGAGCTTCAAGCTCCTGTATCCAGTTCTTTTTTTCCTGTTCCGTAAACAAGTCCTGTTCAAACAGGTGCCTGTAAAAACTTGTCGTAAGGATGATGACGGCAATGTGCAGGCTTGGCACGCACAGGTAATGCGGATCCATGAGTCGAATGAATTTCAGCCCTGCATTATCGGTTTTCGGTTGGCATGTTGTCGTCATACATTTTTTGTACAGGTTGTATGCCTCCCTATAGGTGAGCGTTATGTATTTCAGGAATTCATTGGCAATTTCAGTTCCCTTGCGGACTCCGAATTTCTGCTGCATCATGGAAATTGGTCTGAGCCAGAAATTGATGAAATCCAGATAAATGTCCAGCACTTCTGGCTTGAAGGGAATATAATTGTCAAGTTCATGGTCAACATGAACAACTTTTGTCCTGATGATGCGGAATTTCCGCATGAACTGGAATAGGAAGAACTTTGTCGCCGCAGTGTACAGGAACTTCCATGCAGTCAGAAAGCTCTGAGGCCTTACAAGCAGAGTTGCATAGCATTGAAGTACACCGAATGTATGTAATGGCCTTGAACTGAAATCTTTCATGACTGATTGCTGGCTGCTATGATGGCGTCGATGTTGCTGAGTATGGCCTTTGCCACTGCAGGTTTGTTCATGGTGTAAATGTGAATGCCCCGTACACCGTTGGAAATGAGGTCGATTATCTGGTCAGTTGCATAGGCTATGCCTGCCTGCCACATTGCTTCCGGGTTATTGCTGAAACGGTCACATATTGCAAGCAGTTTCTGGGGCACGTATGCCGAAGAAAGCTTGACCATGCGCTCCACCTGCGAGCTGTTTGTAATCGGCATGATTCCTGCAAGGACAGGAACATGGATGCCCTTGGACTGTAACCGGTACAGATAGGAATACAGCATGTTGTTATCGAAAAACATCTGCGTCGTAAGAAAGTCTACGCCAGCATCAACCTTGTAGCGCAGGTTGTCAATGTCATCTGCCCGATTCTTGCTTTCCGGATGACCTTCGGGATAGCAAGCTCCTCCTACGCAAAATCCAGCTTCCTTTAAAATGGATACAAGCTGGTCGGCATGTTCAAGATCCTTTACAGTGGCTGATTGACCTTCTGCCAAATCTTTTGGCATGTCTCCG
>JAFVDR010000087.1 GCA_017476165.1 Treponema sp.
TGGTGCAATGCTCAGTGAAATTTCGGACAAAGTAAAGGATTCTATTAACCAGATTGGCGAACAGGTAGACAAGTTCAAGGTGTAATCCTTTTTTCCTTCAAAGCAAAGCCTTGCCTCATGGGGCAAGGCTTTTTTTACCTGTTGAAGATTAATACGTTATCCTGTACAATTGCTTCTATTATGGAAAAATTAAAGATTTTACTGGCAAAAGGCAGGATTTACGAATCCGTATATACATTATTGGATGATGTAGGCATTTCCATCTATTTGCCTGACCGCACTTATTTCCCCATTACCAACCAGAAGGATTTGGCTTTTCAGGTTGTAAAGCCTCAGATTGTATCGAACCTGCTTGCAGGAAACAAGGCTGACATCGGCTTTTCTGGCAAGGACTGGGTGTACGAAAACGGCGTGCAGGATCAGGTCGAAGAAATCATGGATTTGGGCTTTGACGGCGTACGCATTGTTGCTGCAATTCCCGACACCTACAACTATGACGAAATCCTTGCAAAACCTGTAACCATTGCAACGGAATATCAGACGTTGAGCCGCCAGTGGGTGGAATCAAAAAAGATACAGGGCACCATTTTCCGTACGTGGGGAACGAGCGAAGGCTTTGTACAGGACAATGACGATTCCATTGCACAGATTCTCATTGACAACACGAGTACCGGTTCATCACTGCATGCAAACCACTTGAAGATTGTCGATACATTGATGGAATCTTCAACCAGAATGTACGCCAGCAAGGAAGCACTGAAAGACCCTGAAAAGAAGCAGAAGATAATGGAACTGAAAATGCTGTTCCAGACTGTCTTGAATGCACGCTCCCGCGTGATGCTCGAAATGAACGTTGCACAGGACAAGTTTGACGCCCTCGTAAAGGGGTTGCCCGCAATGCGCAGCCCTACCGTAAGCCCGCTCTTTGGCGGCAACGGCTATGCAATCAAGATTGCCGTAAAGAAAAGCGATGTCCCGACTCTGCTTCCAAAGCTCCAGTCTTTGGGTGCAACCGACATCGTTGAATATGAATTAAGAAAAGTAATGATGTGAGGCTCGTATGGCAAGAACCGCTGAAATTGAACGCAATACTGCAGAAACCCAGATAAAGCTTTTTTTGAATCTTGATGGAAAGGGAAAGTGCACCGTAAAGAATCCCATAGGATTTTTTGACCACATGTTGAGCGCGTTCTGCAAGCACGGCATGTTTGATTTGGACGGGGAGCTTGCCGGCGACCTGGAAGTAGATCAGCATCACTTAATAGAAGATACCGGCATTACGTTGGGAATGTGCTTTGCAAAAGCTCTCGGCAACTGTGCCGGCATTTACCGCAGCGGTTTCTTTATCTATCCCATGGATGAAAGTCTGTTGCAGGCAAGCGTGGACTTTGGAGGCCGTCCTTTCTGCGTGTGCAATGCCCAGCTGACAAACATTCCCCTTGTGTCCGTGAGTCATGAAGGAAAGCAGTCAAGCTTTCAGACGGACTGCTTTGAAGACTTTTGGCAGGGCTTTGTAAACGGTGCAAGATGCAATTTGCATCTGGACACGATTCGGGGCAGGAGCGACCACCACAAGATGGAAGGACTGTTCAAGGCTGCTGCCCGTGCAATTCGTGCTGCTGTTGAGGTTGATGCACGTCGAAATGGAGAAATTCCTTCTACAAAAGGCGTTATCGTTTAACATCCTGCACAACGGGGCTTTGTCAGTCCTTGCCCCAACAACAGAACCGTGGGGACAGCGGACGAGCTATGTGGCAGATCCCGATGGCAATTTGATTGAAATTGGTTCGTTTGCTCCGTAAACGACTTTTCGGAGTAAACGAGTTTACGGGGTAAACATGATGGAACTGAATGCTGGCATTGCAATACGGAAGTTGAATGAGGATGAAATTCCCTTGGCACTGGAACTTGCATGGAAAACCTTCTGTGAATACGAATCGCCTGATTATTCCGAAGAAGGAACCGAGGAATTCCGCAAGTGCCTGCACGACGAAGCCTATCTTGCAGGAATCGTCTATTACGGGGCGTTTGAGGAAGATACGCTTGTGGGTGAAATAGGCATACGCTCCGACAAAAAGCACATTTGCTTTTTCTTTGTAGACGGAAGCCATCACCGCCGCGGCATTGGAACAAAGATGTTCCATTATCTGCTTTCTGAATTTCCAAATCAAACGATTACATTGAACTCTGCGCCATTCGGATTGCCGTTTTACAAGGCGCTGGGATTTGTTCCAACAGAAGATGAAAAGACGGTGAACGGCATTCGCTTTACGCCGATGGAATACAAGGGGTGAGTGTCGTCTTGTGGTGAATGATGCTTGGTGAGGTTAGTGCATGAGAATTGTATTTGTAAGGCATGGGGAGCCTGACTATGAAAATGATTGTCTTACGGAAAAAGGCAGGCAGCAGGCTATGGCAGTGTCAAAGCGGCTTGCACGGGAAGGCATTTCTGAACTGTATGCATCTCCCATGGGGCGTGCTCAGGAAACGGCATCCTACACTGCCTCGGCATTGGGGCTTGATGTGGTGACGCTTGATTTTATGCACGAAATTTCATGGGGCGGCAACGGCATTCCAGAAGGTGGGCACCCGTGGACGCTGGGCGACATGATGGTGAGCGAAGACGATTTTGACTTTTATGCTCACGACTGGAAAAAGCACCCCTATTTTGAAAAGAATGTTGCTACGGAAATCTACGATGGCATTTGCCGCCGTTTTGACGATTTCTTAAAGCCGCACGGATATCTTCATGAAGGAAGCCGATTCTTTTGTACTGCTGATTCAGACAAGACGATTGCCGTTTTTAGTCACGGAGGCTCTGGAGCGAGTGTCATTTCTCACCTGCTGTCATTGCCTTTCCCCTATGTCCTGACGGTGTTTCCCTATGACGTTACCTCTGTTACCATTTTACATTTTCCTGTTAAAAAAGGTTCGTACGTACATCCGCGCATGGAGTTGTTCAACGATGTCGCCCATATTGGTGCAAAAGCAGCCGAGTATGCCTTCAAGCGGTGATAGGGATAATAGGAGTGTGCGAGAGATGCCGTACAGTTTGCAAGGCTTTCTGTCTAGGATTCATCTCAAGAAAAGAATGTCGGTCCTGCACGTTCTACTTTTTCAAAAATGATGATATCGGGCTTGTAGTCAAGGACATGTTCTTTCCACTGGTCGCCGAAGCAAGTCCAGATATATTCTGTCTCTGCGAAAAGAGGGGAAACGAATGGTTCAAGTGCTCCAAAGAAAGAGTCTCGGAATACTATGGCACGGGGCAATGTGCTGTCGGGGCTTTGAGTATGAATGAAATCATATACATTTGTCATGGCGGAATCTGGAACTAGTGGTGAAGGCCGATTCTTTTCTAAATATGTGTAATATTCACCCTGCTCATGCCCGATGGGCTTCATTACGGGGTAAGTCGAAGTTAAGTCGTTTCTCCCTGCCATCATGCCGTTAATGTCACCTATATGTCCATATTCAATCGTTGTGCTGTATTCTATGTCTGGAAACTCTACAGTTGGAAACAGAGCCTTGATTTTTTCCTTTAGCAAGAGAGATGCAAGATATGCACCCTGTGCGTTCCAGTGGGTGTCCGTCTCGTAATACAGAGGAAAGTCGTACTTACTTTTCTGTGCAAGAAGGAAGTCTCGTGGAAAAATGTAATTTGTGCCAAGTTCTTCAAAGACAGTGCACATTTGGTCTGCGCGGCTTATTCCTTCTGGCTGTGTTGCACAGTATTTTTCGGGATAAATGTTGTGCTTGTTCGGGCAGATGAGGAATATGCACTGCATGCCGTTGGCGTTGCACCATGCAACAACATTCGAAACATCGTTCTTAAAGCCTTCAATCTCGCCTTTGTCCATCAAATTCCTTTTGAAAAAATCAGCATAATTGCTTCCCCTATTAAGAAAAAAGCACCAGCCATCTTTGCCTTCAAAGGCATTGGGGTATACCTTTCTGTGTAAAAGTAAATCCAGCTTCCTATTTAATAGGATGAGTTGCTTTCTGCCACCAAAGCGGTCTTCAAGATATGTGCTGTACTCACGGAACAGGTTTTTGTTTACCCTTCCGTCTGTTATGAGGCACGGCTCCCTGGCGAGATTTCTGTTTTCTGTTCTGGAGACAGTTCCAGTCCTGTTAAAACGTAAGAGGGGAAGTGCAAGAACCATGCATGCACAGATGACGAATGCTGTCTGGATGATGCTTTTCATGTTAGAACCTAAAATAGATGAATGGATTGTACGAGCCGTCTGCAAGGCTTGCATAGCAGAGCACGAGCAGGACTCCCAGAGTAAGATATTTAAGCGCAGCAAGGACTGTTGCAAAAGTCTCGCCTTTCGTATGCAGAAGCGGAACTTTCCGCCACCACGGGAACGAAAAGAGAACTCCTGCTGCCATCATGGTGTAAAACCGTGCGTCCATCTGTAAAAGGAAAAGACTGCCCTGTTCAAACGGAATTACCCCTCCATGTTTTAGGATTGTATAGTTCATACCGAACATCTTAAGAAGAATCTTTATGCTTTCCTTCGTGGTGTTTCGGAACAGCACCCACAGAAGCAGGACTGCAAGCAGTGTCATTACGCGGTGTATAAAGGATACAAAAGGGTTTCTTGTTTTTTCCGAGCTTTTGCCGCCAATTTTCCTTTCCAGTGTCATTGCAAAGCAGTGAGCCAGCCCCCAGAATATAAAGTTAAATGCTGCACCGTGCCATAGTCCTGTCAAAAAGAAAACCGCAAGCCTGTTCATTGCAGTCCTTGCCTTGCTCCTGCGGTTTCCGCCCAGCGGTATGTACACGTAGTCTCGGAAAAAGCCCGTGAGCGAAATGTGCCATCGTTTCCAGAAGTCCGTTATGGATGATGCTGCATACGGATAGTTGAAGTTTTCCTTTAGCTCAAATCCGAAAAGTCTTGCAAGTCCTATTGCCATGTCTGAGTAGCCGGAAAAGTCATAGTAAATCTGGAGTGCGTATGCAAGAGCTGCAATCCAAGCAACATACGTTCCGTAGGAAAAGAAACTATCGCCGTATATGCTGTCGCAGACGTTTGCCATGACATTTGCAATCAGAACCTTTTTGCTGAGCCCCATAATGAACCTCTCCAGCCCCGATGCAAACTGGCTGATGCTCTCATTCCTGCATTCTATCTGGCCTTTTATGTCGTGGTAGCGTACGATGGGTCCTGCTATGAGCTGCGGAAAAAAGGAAATGTAAAGTCCCAGATCACGGAGACTCTTTTGAGACTGTTCTGGATTTTTGTACACATCCACAAGGTAAGAGATTTCCTGAAATGTGTAGAATGAAATGCCGAGCGGAAGAACTGTGTTCAGCGCCTCAAGGGGCTTGCAGTGCAGGGCATTCAGGAAGCTGTCAATTATTCTAACTGAGAAGCCAAGGTACTTAAAGACAAAAAGGCATGCTAGATTTGCGGCAACGGCGAATGCAAGGAGAGTCTTACGCTTTTGCACGCAGTCGTCTCCAAGTCGCAGCCCCATGTTGTAGTTAAAGATGATGGATGCAAGCATGAGGAAAAGGAATGTCGGCTCTCCCCATGAATAGAAAAGGAGGCTTGAAAGCAGAAGTACCCAGTTTCTGTAGTTTCTGCCAGGCAGCATGTAGTAGGTCAGAAGGACTACCGGCAGAAAAAATGCTAGGAATGGTATGGATGAAAAGAGCATTATAACCTTCTTGCGATATTATATCTTTAAGAAGATATAATATCGTTATGAAGATATTTTGTCTACAGAATATCGCAATTCGGTAATAATTAATTATGAGCTTGTTTTGGTCAAACGTGAAGAAAATACTGCCGTATAAAAATCTTGAGGTTAAGGATTTGGCATTTCGTGCAGGAGTGCCTTATTCAACAATTATTAATGGAATGAACAAGGATAGTATGCCTCATGCGGACATAGGACTTAAAATTTCAAAAATACTAAACATGTCTTTGGAAAGCCTGCTTGGCGAGGAGGCCGTGCGTGTCGAGACCGGCGACATGAACCAGACGGAACTTGAAAAGCATGAGATAGCCATGTATCAGAAAAACAAGCTCATAATTGATGCCCTGGAAGAAATCCCCACGACTGTGCGCGACTGTGTACAGGATTTGGTTTTGAAAACCCGCGACTCGTACATGCTCTAGGCGGGAATCATAAACCACTAAATCTTGACAGGCAATGCTGGCTGTACTATCATGTGGAACATGTCTCATGCCCCAAATCTGCTACGGAAAAGGTGAAGTGTTTTATGAATGCACTTGCAGACGACGAAAGAATCAGGCCCGTCTCAAAAGCTGACGCACCCCGTCTCCTTGAAATTTATTCCCATTATGTAACGAACACTGCCATTACGTTTGAATACGATGTTCCTTCCATTGAAGAATTTGAAAGGCGGATAGAAACGACTACAAGAAAGTATCCGTACCTTTGCATCGAAAAGGATGGAATCATAGTGGGCTATGCCTATGCTGGTGAATTCAAGTCCCGTGCGGCATACCAGTGGGACGTAGAGCTTTCCATTTACATTGACAAGGATTTTCACAAACAGGGGTTGGGTAAAGTTTTGTATGCGGCTCTGGAGCAGGAATTGAAAAGACGGGGATTCCTGAACCTGTATGCTTGCATTGCTGTTCCCAATGCAAAAGAAGATGAATATTTGACCTATAATAGCCAGCAGTTTCATGAACA
>JAFVDR010000088.1 GCA_017476165.1 Treponema sp.
GTGAGTCTGTTTGCCGGGAAATCCCAAATCCATTCCTGCCATGTAAATGGATCGTGCCCCACAAATGCGTGCAAAATCCCAGGCTGTTGTTGAAACACTGCCGCCTGCACCAAGTTTTCCTTTTTGCCCCAGTTGTTTTTCGAAGTATTGGCCGATGGGAAACATGGAAGAACATAGTACAATTTCCTTGCACTGAACTCTGAATACAGATGGCCATACCGCGCTTTCCGCAACAAGGATGGAGTGGGGGGCACTTAAAAATTCCAAATGCATTGCACAGGCATATTGAGGATCAACCAAAATAATGAAATCAGGCTCGATATCATAGGCAAGGCATGAGTGTAATGCCGTGTCAACACAGACGGTAATGCTTCTTTTTTGCAGTTCTGCAAGATGTGGTAGTATTGTCTCAAGACTTGGACCAGCTGCAAGGACAATGAACGGAAGCTGTTGTGTCAGTTTTTGATTGAGTCCTGCAAATTTTTGAATGCCGTCAAGAACTTCTATGTTGCGGAGATTTCTGCAACTGTTGCGAAGCCATAGATGAGAAAATTTTTCAAGTGTATTGGTATTAATGTTCTCTTTCTGTTCATTCTTTTTTAGTATCGATTTAATATTTTCTGCATATTCCTTGCAATGGGCTGTCTGGGAAGGAATGCTGAATACATGCAGCGTGCTGCTTTTATATTGGGAAAGAATGGACTGCGTTATGTCGAGAGGTGCCTGTACAACGATGGTTACGTTTTCATGAGTAAGAATCGGTTTCCAGTCTAAAACGGCAAAAGCCTGCAGCAAATAGACAGGATTCGGCTCTAAAATAATAATGGGAACATCCGGGTATTTTTTTACAAATGCAAGCGGTGCATATCCCAGACCACAGCAAATGAAAACAGCTGCCTGATGCGTTTCTGCAGAAAAATTTGATATGAGCTGCTGTGCTTCCCGTTCGGGATTGTATTTTGAGTGAAGAGGAAACGTTCCGAGGTGATTCCCAAGGGAATCTCCAGAAGCATTTGCTTCCAGTGCTGTTGGAGAACCATTTTTTGCACGTTCAATGATCAATGGATGCGCATTTTTTTCAAATGATTCAAAATCCGCTTTTATCATGTCGCTTAGCACTGGAAATCGTTTTGTAAAAAGTGCGTAATTGTTATTCAAGTATAAGTTCAATGGTCATGTTCTCCGTAACAGGTGTTCCTGGCAATGGATTCTGAGAGACAACCCAACCTTCACCATGTATGATGAAGTTGTAGTTTGTCTGGTCAAGAAGAGGAATGAGGTCTCGTTTTGGTCTTCCTGTAAAGTCTGGAAGCGATGCTCCAATTGTCAGTGGTTCATTTTCTATGATAGAGATTGTTCCTGAATGTTCCAGACTTGCTGCATTGTTTCTGTTCAAGCCTAGGTGGTCTATGATTTCATCTGCCGTCTCTGCAATGACAGGTGCAACAATGCGCCCTGCATAGGTTTCTCCCTTTGCCTTTTCAATGACAATGTACAGAATGACTTCAGGAGATTCAACGGGGAATATTGCAAGACAGTTTGAAAGAAAGTCTGTATCGCTGTAGCCCCCGTTTACGGGATCTGCCATTTGAGCCGTACCTGTTTTAACTCCTATGGAAATGTCTCCTAAGTTTGCCTTGGTCCCCGTTCCACTTTGTGCAGTTGTTTCCATGCAGCTCAAGATATACTGAGCCGTGGAAGATTTCAGCACCCTGTCTTCAAATTCTGCTTTGTGGACATATTTTTCCGTTCCATTTCTGTCGGTAATGCGGTTTATGACCGTGAGCTTAAGGGGTACTCCATTGTTGGCAAGTGCTGTTGCTGCATGAACCATCTGCAATGCATTTACGCTTATTTCCTGACCGATGGACATTGTAGGCTTGCTTCGTGCAGACCAGTATTTGTCATCTGTATCTTTGACGGAGCCTCTCGACTCTGACGGCAGCTCGATGCCTGTCTTTTCGCCAAAGCCAAATTTATGTACATTTGAAAGGAATGTATCTGTATTGATAAAGTCACTCATTTGAGCCAAGGCATCATTGCATGAATACTTTAACGCCTCTCTGGCAGAAACCCATCCATGATGGTCAAGACAGGTGATTTTAAAATGCTCTCCCAGATTGGTCGTCTGTTCATAGATTCCATCGCATAAAAACAGTTTGTCAGTTGCAAAGGCTCCTGCATCTATGAATGATGCAGAGGAAAAAATCTTGAACACACTTCCTGGTTCATAGGCTGTTGCGGCCGGTCTGTCTATGATTTCCTCTGGCTTTGCCGATGTAAAGTAGTTGAGGTTTGCAGACGGCAGGCTGATGTATGAAAGAATTTCTCCGTTGGTAGCATCAGCTGCAATAATCATCATGTTTTCTGCCTGTGTCTTTTCTATGGTTTTCTGTGCAATTTTTTCAAGCTTGTACTGCAAATTTGCATCTATGGTCAGATATATGTTGTCTCCGTATATATCTTCGGTTGCACCTGGGAGGATTGAAGGAGACAGGATTTCCTGCTGCGAATATTCAATGCCGCTCAACCCTTTGCCGTCATCGCCCATATATCCTATGAGCTGGCTTGCAAGATTGTTTTCTGGATATATTCTTCCAGGAATCTTGTCAAACTGGCAGAATGGAATGAAATTGTTGTTCTTTATGATGTCGGACAGGTAATTGTATTCATCCTGCGTAAGCTTTTTTTTCAGGTAGATGAAGCTGCTTTCTTTATTCATTGTAATGCGCGATGCAATGTCACTTGCATTCATGTCTAGAGCCGGTGCAACAGCTACTGCAAAGCCTGCAACGTTCTTTATCATTTTGGGGGTCACCCCGAAATGATAGAAATTGGTTTGCACGGCGAGCGGTTTTCCGTTTCTGTCAACTATTGAGCCGCGTTCAACAACAGGAGGCTTTGCCGCAAACGTCTTTTTGGGGGCAAATGCAAGCTTTGCATACTGCACATAGATGATGACAAATCCCAGCAATATGAGCGATAGGACAAAAACAGCTCTCCATTTTATAAAGAAAGAATTTAATTGCATAAAGCTTTTCCTAGTACATTGTGAACAGGAATGAACCCGTATGTTCGTGAATCGATGGATTCTGTATAATTGTCGCCTATTGCAAGAATCATGTTTTCAGGCACTGTCTTGAAGGCTTGCATTGTTACGAACTGCTCTTCTGTCAGAGGGTAGTCTACAGTGTTCACCCGTAAAGTATACCCTTTATCGGATGAATATTCCAGTGGACAAAGGGATGTTGCTGCACATCTCTTGATGACAAGTCTGTTTTCGTGCATGTATATGATGATTTCCCCCGTCTTTGGGCTGTTCCATGTACACAAGAGCGTACTGCCGAACGGTTTGACAATACCGTATGCCAGTTTGTTTACAATAACGGCATGACCATTGTGAACGGTTGGCTCCATGGACGTGCCGTTGATGTGTACTATATCCATGATGAATAATTTTACGAGTGTTCCCAACACAATTCCTAGAAAAATGCACAGGATATACGAATTTCGTTTGTGATGTTCCATTTCGTTTCATACAACCGTTCAAGATTTCTTCAGTGCAGCCAGTTCAAACTGACAGACTTTTTATATTCTAATATCGAAATTAAATTATGTCGATAGTAGATACATGGAAGTTATAAGTTTTGCAAATACTGCTGTACTGCGCAAGTCCAGTTCGGCATCATCTTTTCCCCAGATATTCAATTATCCTACCACGTACAGAAAGTCTTGTGTTGGTGAAAAGCAGTCTAAGAAAAAACATTCTCTCGTATATAAGCTTGTCCTTCCATTCTGCATAGGTGTTGGTGCAGTTGTTTCTGTTGGTGTCGTTTCGTTCTTGAACAACTATGATGCACATGCCCGCATTGTAAAATTTGACCTTTCTGACATTGCCGAAGAAGAATTCCTGAATCAGGCAATGTTTGAGTGTGCAAAGAATACGGAAACATTCTTTAACAGTGAAGGGTATGTCGTGCAGGGAATGGGCGAAGCCTCTGTTTCTGAATTTATATTTAAGGAACCTGTCAGCTATCAGGATTATACCGTAAAGTCTGGCGATACAATCAGTTCCATCACCTACAAATTTGGTCTTTCAAACATTTCTACGCTGATTGCCATAAATGACATCTCAAATGTCAGGTATTTAAAATATGGACAGAAATTGAAGATTCCTTCTGTTGACGGTTTGTTGCATACGGTTTCTTCCAGTGACACGCTTGAAAGCCTGAGTGCAAAGTATCATGTAACGGTAGAAGACATTCTAGATATCAATGATTTGGACAGTGATGTTCTTTCTACGGGGCAGTCCCTGTTCATTCCTGGGGCAAAGCTTGACAGCAAGTCCCTTCAGAAAGCCATGGGCGAATTGTTTACGTGGCCAATAAAGGCATCGTGGAGGCTTTCGTCTCCATTTGGTGCGCGCGCTGACCCCATTAGTGGAGCTGCATCGTA
>JAFVDR010000089.1 GCA_017476165.1 Treponema sp.
ACAGCCTTTTCACTTTTTATTGCATAAAATTTCTGCACCATCTGCGGCAATCCCCATGTTCCAAGCGATGTCAAGACAATGACACCCAACAGGTTTACAGGATCTGGCCCGAAGAAGGATGTAAAAGCGCCGTGCATTCCAAGCAGTTCTTTTGCCGTGTTCGCTGGGTCGGCGGGCACTTCTGACAATTTTTGCAAGGCACACAGAAAACCACCCTGACCTTTCAGCACCGCACCAATAACACAACAAATGCCAACAAGCATTACTATGCCTTGAATGAAGTCATTTATGACGGTTGCCATGTATCCACCAAGGATAACATAGAATGCCGTCAAGACAGCCATGGCAATGACGCACCATTTATAGTCAATGTTGAATGCCATGCCAAACAGCTTCGACAGCCCCGTATATACAGATGCCGTATACGGAATAAGGAAAATGAATACGATGGCAGAAGCTACAAGCTTCAATGCCTTGCTGTCGTATCGTTTTCCAAAATAATCGGGCATTGTCTTTGCATCAAGATGATGCGTCATGACACGCGTTCTGCGCCCCATGAACACCCATGCAAGGAGACTTCCGATAACAGCATTTCCAATACCTATCCATGTCGTGGAAATTCCATACTTCCATCCAAACTGACCGGCATAACCTACAAAGACAACTGCAGAAAAATAAGATGTACCATACGCAAAAGCGGAAAGCCATGGTCCTACTGACCTGCCACCAAGTACAAAGCCATTGACATCAGACGTTTTTTTTCTGGAATACACGCCAACTGCAATCATTACTGCAAAAAAAGCAATAAGAAGAATAATGCGAACTATCATAATGCATAAAGTATAAAGGAAAAGAGCGTTATTCGCAATAAAAAGATAAACAAACCGAAAGAATCCTTGTATTGACAGTCAGAAATAAAAAAGATATCGTAAAGTTAGCATTATACAACAAAAAGTAATTCGGAGGCAGACAATGAAAAAAACTGTGTGGGATTTTTTTGCACCACTCTACGAAGAGGCCATGAAAAGTCAAAAGCACATATACGACTACATGTATTCATCCATTTCAAAAGCAGTTGCAGGAAAAGCAGTTCTGGAGCTTGCAACCGGGCCTGGCATGATTGCAAAACACATAGCCTCATCAGCACAGTCTGTAACGGCAACAGATTTTGCTCCAGCCATGATTGAAACTGCAAAGAAAGGTTCTGTTCCTCAAAACGTAACATTTGAAGTCGCCGATGCAACGGATTTGCACTATGAGGAAAATTCCTTTGATGTTGTCGTCATTGCAAATGCCCTGCATATCATGCCGAATCCTCAAAAAGCACTCAACGAAATCCGTCGGGTGCTTAAGGATGAAGGTCTTTTCATTGCTCCCAATTTCATTGTCAGGGAACACGGAAAGAAAAATGTCTGGCAAACCATTCTCTCCCTAGTGGGAATAAGATTCAATCATGACTGGACTGCAGCAGAATACAGCGATTTTCTGCGGCAAAGCGGATGGCACATAACATCAAGCACCATTCTGAAAGGCCGCATCGATTTGCTGTACACGGAATGCAAAAAAAGCAATCCGTCATGAGGAAAACAACAGAAGAAAAGCACTGACAACCACGAGGACAGAACCACAGTTATGGAACAATGCACCCCATACGGCATTCAGAGTACCGTTGATGGCAAGGAACACTGCAATGCAGTTCAGCAGCATCGAAATGCACAGATTTATGGTAATTCGCTTCTGCGTTTTCCTTGCAATCTTAAAAAGATACGGAATTGCATCAAGATTATCATGGACAATCACAGCTTCTGAACTTTCTATTGCAACATCACTTCCTATTCCACCCATGGCAATCCCTGCAAATGCACTTCTCAACGCAAGGGAATCATTCACTCCATCCCCGAACATGGCAACTTTGTTTCCCTGCAATTCCTGATTCCTTATGTAATTCATTTTATCTTCGGGAGAACAATTCGAAATAAAACTGTCAACACCAACAGCACCTGCGACAGAACGGGCTGTATCTTCATTGTCGCCAGTAAGCATAACCGTTTTGACTTGCATAGCTTTAAGCCTTTCAATCATGTACTGAGCATTATCTTTAATGACATCCTGAATGTAGATTATCCCCAAAAGGACATCATTTTCATAGACACCGACCAGAGAGCATCCGACACTCTTCTTTTCGACTTTACCTACGAAATATCTTTTTCCGTTCATTTGAAATTCAATTCCTTTGCCAGCAATTGTTCTGTGCTGTGCAACTTCGTACACACCACTCGTGTTGCAATCAATAATGGCATGTGCAAACGGATGGTTCGAAACAACTTCACCCGAAGCAGCAATCTTGACCAACTCCCGTTCATCAGCAGAAGCAAGAGGTTCCACCTTTACAACAACAGGCTTTCCTTTGGTCAGAGTTCCCGTTTTATCAAAAACTGCAAGGTTAGCCGATGCAATGCGATCAAGAGCCTCACCAGACTGAATCAGGATGCCGTGTCGCGAAGCATTTCCGATTCCTGCTGAAATTGCCGTAGGCGTTGCAAGCACAAAGGCACAGGGACAGAAAACGACAAGCACAGTAACTGCCCTTGCAAAACCAAGTCTGCAATCATCATGAACAAGTCCTATTGCAACGCCAGCAATAATTACCGTTGTCAGGGAAATGACAACAAGCCATGCAGCCCACACATTGGCCTTACGCACAATCTTCGCTTTTTGAGCATCAGCTTGTCCAGCAAGTTTTATCATTCGTTGCAATGAACTGTTTTCAGCCGTTTTTATTGCTTGAATGAGCAGAACACCATTCAAGTTGATTGTTCCGCTCATAACAGCATCCCCCACTTTTTTTTCAACAGGAACGGACTCTCCTGTCATTGAGCTTTGATCCACACTGGAGATTCCTTCAATGATAGTTCCATCGACAGGAATTGCTTCACCAGCCTTTACCTGCAGAACATCCCCCAGCTTTACATTGTCGGCATCAATGAGTGTTACAGTTCCGTTTTCAACCAGATTTGCTTTTTGAGGATTCAATTTTATGAGTTTTGAAATGCTTTTTTTTGCACGGTCTGAAGTAAAGTCTTCAAGAATAGAACCAATCTGCATGATGAAAGCAACTTCGCCGGCTGCAAAAAATTCTTTCAAGGCAAGAGAGCCTATAAGAGCGAGCGAGACAAGAACATCGGCAGTAATGTCATGCTCTTTTACTACACCAACGATTGCACCAAAAACAATGGGTATTCCGCATAAAACGATGGCAACCAATGCAGGGTCGCATTTTTTCACAACTGACTCATGCCCTGTCCAATCGAGAAGCAAAGAGGCAAACAGGCAGATGCCAGAAGCAATAACAGATACAAGACGGATCCTGTCGCTGTTTTTTTCGTACCATTCAGAAAAATCTTTCATATACCTACCTTTTTTTTCGAAATTATGATACACTGCATCCAAAAGCGGACAGCATGTACATTAAATGTATCTGCCTTAGGGCAAAATTGTAAGAACAAAGAGCAAAAGTTGTTCGGAAGCAGACAAAAAGTTTATTTTGTGCGGAAACGGAAAATATGGACAGAAGAGTTGAAAAGACAAGAAAAGCCATTATCGAGGCCCTGAGTACTCTCATGAGCAAAAAGGAATATCAAAGCATTACGGTTGCAGACATAATCAAAAAAGCAAATGTTGGACGTTCAACGTTTTATGAAAATTTCTTGAACAAAGATGAAGTTTTCGATGAAATCTTGAACAACCTCATCTATCACGTATTTGATGAAATTGAACACAAGGATGGTCATGCATTTCAAAACAATCTGAAAGGTGAAATAACACACATGTACATTCATATCCGAGACAACGAAGGAAAGGCAAAAACGTTTCTTTTAGGCAAGTCCGCAGACATTTTCTATGACAGAATGGGCGAAAAGGTTGCCCGAATATGCGATGAAAAACTAAAGGTTTCCGAAAAACTTCCTCCAGAGCTGACTCATTCGCACATTTCTTCAACATTCAGCGACATACTCAAATATTGGTCCGACAATAAATTTGCAGACACGCCAGAGCAGGTCGCGTCCTATTTCATGTTGCTGGCAGACGAAATACTTGACACGTAAATTTCATTACAAAAGATAATGATAAAGTCTCAGACATTAGAAGTTCAAGTTACCTGACATTAGAAGTTCAAGTTACCTGGCATTAGAAGTTCAAGTTACCTGACATTAGAAGTTCAACTTCCCCGACATTAGAACAGCCTCAAAAATAAAATCTGCCACTTCAAAAAAAAAATAAACCGCTGTATGATTTAGCCTATAAAGTTGCTTGCTTGCAAAAGCTGCATAAATACGGTGGTTTTAGATGTTCCAGAAAAAAATAATAGAAAAATACCTTGCAATGACAGAGCATGGGCTACTGTCAGAAAATTATGCCCAATTCAAATCCCTGTTTGCAGACAAAGAAAAGCAGGAGAACATACGTGCATCAAAGGAAGAACAGTATCAGGAAGGCTTTATCAGAGACCTTTTCTGCTCAGTTCTGGGATACACGATAAAGCCTGAACCTGGCTACAATATCCTTACGGAGCTGAAGAACGAAACAAGGAACAAGAACAACGCCCGAAAGGCGGACGGAGCAATCGTCATGCGAGGAATGACAAAAGCCGTAATTGAACTTAAAGGCACGAACACACAGGATTTAGACTCAGTAGCAAGACAAGCATTTGACTACAAGAGCCATCACGAGAACTGCAACTATGTAATCGTGTCAAACTTTGAGCGTCTCCGTCTGTATGTTGAAACACAGTCTGATTTCATAGAATTCAACCTTTTCAATCTCTCGAAGGACGACTTTCCCCTGCTCCACCTGCTTCTGCATAGGGATAGCATTGCAAACGATTTGCCTTTGAAGCTAAAACACGAAACCGTAACGGAGGAAAAGGAAATTACAAACCTTTTCTACGCTGACTACTCAGCCTTTAAGCGAGCCTTGTTTGAGGATTTGTGCGAAAACAATCATGCAACGGACAAACTCCAGCTTTTTAAAAAGACACAGAAGCTCCTTGACAGAATTTTGTTCGTGCTTTTCTGCGAAGACAGGAATCTGCTGCCAGCAAATTCAGTAATGGGGATTATCAACGACTACAAAAAGCTGAAGGAGATGGGCTACTACCAAAGCCTTTACACGGTATTCAAAACATTCTTTAACCGAATAGACAAAGGCTTTAAGCATGATTGTGATAGATCAAAGGATGTCTTTGCCTACAACGGAGGGCTTTTTAAACGAGATGAAATGCTCGACGAACTAACGGTGGGTAACGAAGTACTGTACATCCATTCTCAAAAGCTTGCTCAGTACGACTTTGAAAGCCAAATCAGCGTAGACATACTGGGACGCATTTTTGAAAATTCACTCACAGAAATTGAGGAAATACAGAAAGAAATAGAAGCAGAAAGAAATGGCGTAAAGATTTCCCACAGCAATGTGGGTAAACGAAAGAAAGACGGTGTTTTCTATACTCCGTCGTACATCACCAAATATATTGTGGAGAACACCATTGGAAAGCTATGCGAGGCAAAGAAAAATGAGCTGCACATTAATGACGCAGAATTTACATCCGACATGAAACATTCAGGCAAGAGGCTTTCGGAACTCGACGGGAGACTAGAAGCATATCGCTCTTGGCTTTTGGGATTAAAAATCCTTGACCCTGCATGTGGGTCGGGAGCATTTTTAAATGCCGCCTTAAAGGAACTTAGAAAAGAACATACGCTAATAGATTATTTCTGGGCTAAAATCCACAAGGGTGAGTTGAATTTCTCGCAGATAGACAATACGATTCTAGAAAACAACCTGTACGGTGTAGACATAAACGAAGACAGTGTGGAAATTACCAAACTGTCACTTTGGCTTTCCACAGCTCAGAAGAACAGAAAGCTAACAACACTGAACGATAAGATAAAATGTGGCAACAGTCTAATCGATGACACGAACGTGGCGGGTGAAAAGGCGTTCGACTGGCAAAAAGAGTTCCCCGAAGTGTTTAAACTCAGAGACTTTGAACACAATGTGTCTGAAAATGGTGGCTTTGACGTGGTTATCGGAAATCCACCGTATGTCCCATCTCGCTCAATTTCTGACGCAGAAAAAAAATTCTATTATCAGCATTTTAAAACGACGGAATATCAAATAAACACATACGCTTTATTTATGGAAAAAATATTTTCACTGCTTAAGCCGAATGGACTTTATGGAATGATTATTCCAAACTACTGGCTTTCAACAAAGTTTGATAAAAATCTTCGAAAGCTCATATTCTGCGAAAAAACAATGATTTCTTTGCTGAATACATACAATGTTTTTAGTGATGCTGTTGTTGATACGGTTATACCAATTGGAAAGAATTGTAAAGAACAAAACACAACAAAGATTTTAAGTATAAGCCGTGATTGTGAAAATATTTTGGAAAGATTGAAGCAGATTGATTCAAAAAAATGGGGTTTTGTAGCAGATAGGGTATTTTCAGAATATGATGATGACGTTCAAGTTTCATTTTCGAAAACTTTTTCGCTAAAAGCAAATAAAAAGATTGGCGACTATTTTTCAATATACCAAGGGATGAAGCCGTATGAACAAGGAAAAGGAACTCCACCTCAAACAAAAGAAATGATGAAGACAAGGATTTTTAACTCTGACACAAAAATTGATGAAACTTATTATCCTCTTCTTGGTGCAGCAAATGTTCAGCGGTATTACATTCGACCTCATAAAGAATTCATCAAATATGGTCAAAATCTTGCAGCCCCTCGCAAAAAAGAAATCTTCGAAGGAGAACGCATTTTGGCAAATAGAATATTATCTAAAGAATGCCTTGACTGTTGTTTCATTAGCTGTACAGCAATAAATAACACAGATGTTTTCAATCTTATTCCTAATGAGAACTGTCCTTCAAAAGCTTTATTTACAATTTTGGCTTCCCGATTGTGTGCATTCTTCCTAAAAAGCACTAATGTTAATCTCGACAGATTAGTTTTCCCGAAAGTCAATGTAAATACATTAGAAAATTTTCCTGTTCCTGACTTAATGCAGAACACAGAAACAGTAGATAAACTCACAGTCCTCGCAGACAAAATGCTCTCGCTTCATGCAGAGGTGCAGAAAAAAGCTGAAAAATTTCTTTCGCGTGTGTACGATAATCTGCACGTAACGAAAATCACAAGCACACTACAGGAGTTCTATACACTTACCTTCGCGGACTTTATGAAGGAGCTAGTCAAGCAAAAAATCAAGCTACAGCTAAAACAGCAGGACGAATGGGAAGAATACTTCGGCGAATACAAGGCAGACATCACCGCGCTCACGGATCAAATTGCGGCCACAGACAAGGAGATTAATGCAGACGTATACAAACTGTACGAATTATCGCAAGAGGATATTGCGATTGTGGAAGGAAAATAACTTTGTAAAAAAAAGAGTGGCATCACAATGCCCATCATAATGCCCATCATAATGCCACTCTCGTACTGATATGCCACAATAACTAGTCCATAGCAGGCACTTTTTCGGCAATTCTCTGGACTTGTTCAACAGGAAGCTTTACCCATGCGGCAATTTGTCCAATTGACCCTGCGTTTGATTCTATGAGGTTCATGATAATTCTTTCCTGTTCTTTTTCAATTCCACGTTCAATTCCTTGTTCAATTCCACGTTCAATTCCCTGCTCAATCCCTTGTTCAATTCCTTGTTCAATTCCCTGTTTAATGCCCTTTTCAAGGCCTTCATTCACGAATCCCTGAACAATATCACACATGGTAGTACCTCCTTTCCCCCTAATCTTGCCATCATTATAAATCGTTTCAAAGTATTTGTCACCCGTCAATGCAGCGAACGTCTTTAGAAGCGCGTCAACATGCCGTATTTCCTCGTTGGACGGCACATACTTTCTGTTAAGTCGCTTAGTCTGAAAATATTTCGCCACGAATTTAAAGTCGCTCTGGAATTTGCTGATAGTCTCATCGTCAAGCCATGCAATTTCAAAAACATTTATATTGTAGTCGCTCACGAAAGGCATTAGTTCTTCGGGAATGTCGAAGCACGAGCAGAGATTTTTCGGTGCAGTCCACCGCTCATCCGTTCCAAAGTACAGAACCAAAGTGACGACAGGATAATTTTTGAAAAGTTTGTCGTCCAGAAGCTGCTGCTTGTAGGATGCACCGTCATAGCTCATCACACGCAGTGGCATCCTGTAGTCCTGCCGAGTCTGATTCTCAAAGCCGAAGATTGAGATGCGAATTTCTCCATTCCTCCAGAACTTTGCGACATCGCGCTCCTGCTCATGGATTTTTCCGTCCGCCTTGAACTGGCTTTCCTTTGAGGCATCCTCAAGTTCGCTCTCTTTCATGAGCCGATTTCCATTGAACAGCAGGACATTCGCAATGTCGGCGAAAACATCGTTCCATTCTTCCAGGTTCTTTTCGGTTA
Organism: Treponema sp.; assembly: GCA_017476165.1. Taxonomy (GTDB): domain Bacteria; phylum Spirochaetota; class Spirochaetia; order Treponematales; family Treponemataceae; genus Treponema_D. The sequence continues at coordinate 8,467 of JAFVDR010000089.1, forward strand.
TGTCTTTTTCTGCCATGCACCTACTATACTACATTATTCTCTTCTGTGCCATACTTTCTATAAACGAATGAAATTGTCTCTATAAGAAGTCCTACTAGCGAAATGTTTTTCATCCTAAAATTAATGTACCTAAAATTAATGTAAGTCTGGCTCCTAGGGCTTATACGAAAGATTGACAAAAGCAAATATTTCCACTACCTTTATGAAAAAGGCACTTTCATTAACACAGTGTTTTAAAATGATTATAGATGAGTTGCTTCCTGTGTTGAGGAACTTTTCACATTATCTTCGTTTTAATGAATCTGTATTAAGAACAAGTGTTGTTATATTTTCTCGCATATAAGAACACTTTTAGTGCCTCCTTAACTATTTCAGGAGGTCTCTATGACAACTGATGATGTCAATTACATCTTAAAAAACCAAGCGGCTATCGAAGAGCAGATTGCTTACCATTTTCGAAACTATCAGAACCTTCTTGTGCAGGCTTTCACTAGAAAGTCCTTTGCGGCAGAGAATGACGGCTACGAGGACAATGAGATACTTGAGTTCTACGGTGACCAGCTCGTAAACACCGTGATGACAAAATGGCTGTACGATTCATTCAGCTACCCTCAAGAGCAGAATCAGGATAAGGTTTTCTGTTCAAAAAAGACCGAAGCCGAATTGTCAAAGATTCGTGCAAGTCATGTGAATAGGTCAGCATTAGCACATTGCATTGCATTACTCGGTTTGGATAAATACCTCCTTCTGGGAAACAGTGATGAGAAAAACGAAGTATGGCGGAACGAGAAAGTTCGCTGCGACTTGTTCGAAGCCCTCATCGGAGCTGTTGCAGTGGATTCCAACTGGGATTTTAAGCAGATTGAAAACTCATGCAAGGCGATGTGGGGAATGCTGGATTTCAAGGAGAACTATATAGATACACTCCAAGATGTCCGTGGGGATCTGAACATTGCCGAACCAGAATTTCAAATATACTCAAGCTATTATGGTAACAAGTCGTTCAAATGCAAGATAACAAACTGGAATTCAGACATAGAAGGGGAAGGGAATTCCGAGGCAGCCGCCAAGATGGATGCGGCACGAAAAGCCCTGGATGCTTTGCATAGACTTCAAATCGAGCAGATTGCTGGAAAAGCAACTCCTTATACAGCCGTCCAAATGCTCAACACCCTGTACCTGAAGAAGTTCATCTCAAAACCAGAACTGGATTGCTCCGTTTCCCCCGATGGAGAGGGAAATCAAATCTGGAGATGTAAATGCTTCATAAAGGAATATGAAGATTGGGACGGATATGAAGAGCGTGGAATCGGTGAAGCCTATACGAAAGCAGAAGCTAAGCAATCTGCCGCCTATGACATGATTTGCTTCATACTTGGCAAAGAAAATGATAATGAAGAGAAAACGTGGATTTGTCCATACTGTGGAGCAGAAAATTCTGTAAAAGACTCAATTTGTCAAATTTGCCATGATGACGATGACATTGAGTAGCCAAGCACGGTGTAGAAGCTAACGTTCTGTCCAACCATTACGCTCGCTTTCTGCTTCAAGTGAGCGTAATGAGTCTCATAAGCGAGCTAATTGAAGTCTAACGCTGTTTCCACAGGAGGCGTTGTAGCAAACTGTAAGAACAGCCCTCTCAAGGGACAACACAGATTTTAGCTACCCGACAGGTAGACCTAATCCAGCTCCTCATGGATCATTTCTTTACAGGCATTGAGGCATGAACAGAGAAATTTACCTCTTCTTGAACACATCGGAAGCCTGGTCATACGATCCAGACTTTCCGATATCAACAGTCGTAAAGAATGACCGGAGCCCGCTTTCTGAAATCAAGTTATTACTCCGGCAATTAAAAGTCGTCAAGATTTGATTTGCGTGATATATTGGTTTTCATGAATGTCAGGATAAACCTTGTCTAGATCAGTCCGGAAACAAGAGAAACCATAAAAAGACAGGTAATAAATCTCTATCAGAATGGGTACAAGGCAAAAAAGATAGGCGAGATACTGTGCATTTCTGAATATGCAGCCCGGCGCATCATCACAGCATACAAGGAAGAAGGCTTG
>JAFVDR010000090.1 GCA_017476165.1 Treponema sp.
AAAGCCTGCTCCTGCTGCATCAGAAAGTGCTGGAAAGGGTGGAAGCTATACAGTCACTGTAAATGGAAGTGCCTATAATGTAACGACAGGCCCTGCAGGTGACACCATGAGCGTAAATGTAAATGGCACAGCCTATAATGTAACGTTTGGGGCAGCAGGAGCAGCTCCCGCCGCAGCTGCAGCACCTGTTGCCGTTGGCGGTGTCGATGTAAAGGCACCTGTTGCAGGAACTTTGCTCAAACAGTGTTTTTCAAACGGAACAAAGGTGTCGAAGGGGCAGACTGTCATCATTCTTGAATCTATGAAGATGGAACTTGAAGTAAAGGCAACTGAAGACGGAACGATTACGTATACAGTGCCTACAGGAACCCAAGTTCAGAGTGGACAGGTTCTTGGTTCTATTGGTGGTGTCGTAAAAGCAGTTCCTGTTGCTGCTCCTGCACCAGCTGCAGCTCCTGCTGCTGCACCGGCTCCTGCTGCAAGTGGAAGTGGAACAAAAGTAAATGCTCCTGTTGCAGGTGTGTTCCTTCGTACGGCAGTTCCAGAAGGTTCTTCTGTAAAGAAGGGTGACAATGTCGTCATTATTGAGTCTATGAAGATGGAACTTGAAATAAAAGCTCCTGTAGACGGAAAGGTTCACTTCCTTACATCAGTGGGTTCTCAGCTTACCAATGGTCAGGCTGTTGCAGAGATTCAGTAATTAAGGATGTGAGAATGCCTAGTACAAAGACTGTAACTAATAAAAAAATTGCTTTCATAATGTGTACCATTATGGCTGTCGCATTAATCGTATCTGTTTTCAGACCAAATGCCTTTGCCGAAAGTTCTGTAACTCACGAGGCAACAGGTATGGAACGTGTTATTCCTGGTACTGAAGACTGGAATGGAAAGCATGATATTGCCTTGAAGTCTTTCTTGATGAATATCTGGGAGACAACGGGCATCTACAAGATGATACATACAACGACAGCTGAGGAACTTGCCGAAGAAAAGGCAGAAGAGGCTGCTGCAGAGCTTGCTAAGGAATCTTCCAGTGATTTTGCAGAAACGGCACCTGGATGGCAGTATCTTTTGATGATGGCCGTGGGATTTCTTATTGTATATCTTGGTGCTGCAAAGGGGTTTGAACCATTGCTGCTTATTCCGATTGGATTCGGAACAATTCTGGTAAACATTCCTGGTGCAGGGATGGGAAATCCTCCTGATGGAATGTTGAACATCATTTACAATGCTGGTGTTGGAAATGAGTTTTTCCCAATGCTCATCTTTATGGGAATTGGAGCAATGACAGACTTTGGTCCGCTCATTGCAAATCCAAAGATGGCTTTACTTGGCGGTGCTGCACAGTTTGGTGTATTCTTTACACTGTTTGGCGTTTCTTTGATGAACCTTATTCCAGGTGTGTTTGACTACAACATTCTTCAGGCATGTGCCATTGCCATTATTGGTGGTGCAGACGGTCCTACATCAATTTATGTCTCTGCAAAGCTTGCGCCAGAGTTGATGGCTGTCATTGCTGTTGCTGCATATTCGTATATGGCTCTTGTTCCGATGATTCAGCCTCCTATTATGAAAGCCCTTACATCACAGAAGGAACGCGAGATAAAGATGGATCAGCTGCGCCCTGTCAGCAAGACGGAAAAGACGCTGTTCCCTATGCTGCTTCTTGTGCTGACAATCCTTCTTTTGCCTACTGCTGCTCCTCTTATTGGTATGCTTGCATTTGGCAATTTTGTAAAGCAATGCGGCGTTGTCGAGAGGCTTTCAAAGACAATGGAAAACGAGTTGATGAATATCGTTTCAATTCTTCTTTCTCTTGGTGTTGGAAGCCAGATGTCTCCAGAAAAGATTATCAATGGTCGTTCCGTCGGTATTATCATCCTTGGTCTTGTTGCTTTCTGTGTTGCAACAGCTGGCGGTGTATTGATGGCAAAGCTCATGAATGTATTCCTGCCAAAGGGCAAAAAGATTAATCCTCTCATTGGTTCTGCTGGTGTTTCAGCTGTTCCAATGGCTGCACGTGTTTCAAACAAAGTTGGGCTTGAATATGATCCTTCAAACTTCCTCCTTATGAACGCTATGGGACCTAATGTTTCTGGTGTCATAGGAACTGCGATAGCTGCTGGTGTATTCATTGCAACTTATGGCCTGTAATCTTTAAACTGATATACAAAAGTGTATGCAAATAAAAATGGCTGTCTGAACACAGGCAGCCATTTTTATTTGTTAGTGGCAGAATAAGGTTTCCATTTGTGACAGAACTGAAATGCTGTCAGAAATCGTGAAAAATCTTCGGAACAATCATGCCGATGCACTGATAGGAAAAGCGAAAAGTCTTGCAAATCTGACATCGAATAGCATAATGAATTTAGATGATTACCGCATGAATGCCTAAACGCACTGGATTTTGTAACGAAATGCACTGAATTTTATGACTCTGACAATAAGCGAAGGTAATTCTGGTAACGAGAAGTGCTTTTTTTTTAAGCAACAGTCAAGAAAAACGCCCGGAATTCCGCGTTTGGTCATGCAAACGGGAGATTTTGTACCACTGCCGGCTGGTAAAGAACAGTCATTCCCTGAGTGTCACTTACAAAGGCTTGAATGCCAAGCATAAAATAATATCCTGCAATAAGAAAAAAGCAAAAATTTACGTTCCTATGCGTTGATAAATGAGCATAAGGGACCCGGCGGACGGAATGATAAAGATGGAGGCCCCTTCCTTTTGTTCCTGGTGGGGCAGGGAATGCTATAAAAGCTCTAAGAGGTGCTGAAACACTTTCAAATGTTTCTAAAGTAAGTAATATAAATATAGTTGCCAATAGTATATCAAATGCAGATTCAGTTTTACTATATGCTCCTAAAATGGCTAAACATCATATTTTTCCACAGCAGTTTAAAAGTTATTTTACTAAAGCTGGTATTAATATAGATGATTTTACGGTATCTGTTCCTTAAAATACGACCATTTAAAAGGAATTCACGGGAAAGGTTTTAACAATATGCCAGAAGGATGGAATCTATAATGGAAAGACTTCATAAAAAATAATTCTTCACCATCACAAAAAGATATAATCAAAAAGATATAATCAATTTGCAGGAACTTTAATGGATAAATATGGAATTAAAGATTTGCCGATATAAAAATATTAAGAGGTGATATTTATGATTTTACCTTGTTTTAACTTGATTTTGGAACCAATTGATGAGAAGGCTAAAAAATTGACTCCTTTTCGATGGGCATCACCAGAAGTTGGTAAAAGAAATAAAATAGGTGGACTACCCACTGGAATAAAAGAAAATGATTATCCAATATGCCCCTGTTGTGGAAAAAAAATGACATTCTATGGTCAATTAGATAGTATTAATGATGATTACATAATAGCTGATTGTGGACTAATTGCAGTGTTTATTTGTTTTGATTGTAACGAGGTTAGGACGGAAATTGTCTGTGGATAACAAACATGATTGTGTTTAATAAAGTTCTCAGTCTAGATATCGATGAGATGCTTGACCGCGACCGACGTAAAGGGCAACGGCATCACCGCAACCTACGACATGCTCTGGCACAAGCTTACGGTTTCGAGCGTAGACGGGGACGCAGGGAATACGCCTATAATGCATATCAGCTCCTTGAAGAGACAAGCCCCAATTTAAGGCGCATGGACCAGAGGATTGCATATTCCTATGACGGGCTGAACAGGTTCGTAAAGGTTGACTATCCGAAGACTGTCGACACCGTGTATGCCTACGGAGCTTCTGGGGGCTGCAAGCAATGCTGCGGGAAAGGTCATGCAGGTGACCGAGCAATAAAATTCTTTAATAAAGCAATTGAATTATACCCAGAGGCAGCAGCAACTTTGGAATTAAGGGCCGAAGCAAAAGAAAATTTAGGTTCTTTGAAAGAGACTCTAAGTGATTATGAAAAGGTTGTAAAATTAAAACCTAAATGCAGTAAGGCTTATTTTAATCAGGGCTTGATTTTTGAATATAAACATGATTATAAAAAAGCAGTTTACTTTGATTCTAAAAATCAGATATATCTCAGAAAATTAGTGGATTTTAAAAAATAT
>JAFVDR010000091.1 GCA_017476165.1 Treponema sp.
CTACAATGATTCCGATTCCGAATAGTCCGTCTAGTGCATAATCGTACATTAAATTCTCCTGCTTTTTTTGTTTGCAGCAAAACGAGTGTAACGACGTTTTGCTGCAAAGGACTCTTTCAAGTCCTTTGCACAGTATATACTGTGCAAAGGTTGAATATCAGGAATGGTTTATTTTGCTAGTACGGAATGGGGGACATTATTTGTTTACACGAATCTTCGGCTTATTGTTTTCTCCCAGTATGACTGCAAGTCTTTTTCGCTCAGCATATTCACTATTCGGTCTTCATATTCCTTGTTTTTGTCTTCTTTGTTTGTAAAATAGTCATGTACGGGAATTATGACGGAAAGATAATCTCTCTTTGGGTTCATTACAAGCTTTAATTTTGGAGAACCGTTTGCTTCAAGTGCTTTTCTTGCATTTGGAAATCCTGTGTTTCTGCCCTCGATGAACCTCAGCTCTTTCAGAAAGTCTCCTATCCTTCTGTTTCTGTACATTCTTGCCCGTATGTCCTCGTTTTCGATGGAACTTTCCGTTATGCTTCTGTCAAATCCAGGGAAACTGGTTATTTCCATGCATGAAGGAGTTATTCTGACCGTAATGGGTTCACTTATCTGATATGAGCGGTGATACACTGCATTTGCAAGAATCTCTTCGACAGCATCAAACGGATAGTTTGAAATCTTTAATGCCTCTGCCTGGTTTTCTATTTTTATAGTGGCATCCTTTAGCACATAATTCTTAATATATGCCAAAGCGTCTTTGAGCTGCCTTTGGATTGGTCCTGAAAAAGTTTTTTCAATCATATCCGTTCCTGTCGGATCAGGTATGTCAACAACCTCGATTCTTGCATACCGGAAGTATTTTTCATTTACAGGAATGGCCATGTATTACAGTATATACCCGACTTGCTTTTCTGTCGAGTCGTTCGATAAGTTTTTGTCGAATCACTCGACATGATGGCGTCGAGTCTGTCGAGTCATTTTTTATGCTGCTTTTCCTATCTTCTGCCGAACGCTTCCAAGTTTGCAAGCCCTCGCTTGAACTGCGGAATGCGTGCACAAGCCGTTGTGTTAAGAGGTGAACGGTCTCCGCGCTTTAAGAAGTGGTATGCAACGCCTGCAATCATGGCACCGTTGTCTCCGCACAGCTTTAATGGAGGAAAAATGCACTCCAGCTCCTTGTGTTCTGCAAGCATTGCCCTGAGTCTGGAATTTGCGGCAACACCGCCTCCAGCTACAACTTTAGTCAGCCCTGTATCCTCCACAGCTCTAAGCAAGCGGGATACCAGAGTTTTGCATGCGGTTTCCTGAAAGGCTGCCGCAATGTTTTCCGTAGTTTTTTCGTAGCCTTCGTTAAGGAACATGTCTGCCTGGTGAATTACGGCTGTCTTTAATCCGCTGAACGACACGTCGTAGCGGTGGTCACCCTTGTCCATTTTTGGAACAGGAAAACTGAATGCCTTTGGGTCGCCTTTTTTGGCAAGATTATCAATAATGACTCCTCCTGGGTAGCCCAAGTCATAATACTTTGCAACCTTGTCAAAGGCTTCGCCCACGCTGTCATCGATTGTCGTACCGAGCACCTCCAGCCGGTCAACGCCGTCCACTCGGGCAATGATGCTGTGTCCGCCGCTCACCAAAAGCCCTATGTACGGGTACTGGATGTCATTTACCAAGTGGGCTGCATACATGTGGCCGAGCATGTGGTTTACTGCAATAAAAGGTTTTCCGATAGACCATGCAAGGGTCTTGCCGAACGTGAGTCCTACAAGCAAAGCCCCTATTAGTCCGGGGCGGTTTGTTGCGGCAATCGCATCAATGTCATCAAGTGTAAGGTTTGCTTCGCTCAAAGCCTGCCTTACGACTGGCAAAATCCATTCGGCATGCTTGCGGCTTGCAATTTCTGGAACAACGCCTTTATAAATCTGATGAAAAGGAATCTGCGTGGCAACTACATTGCTTAAAATTGTGTGGCCGTCTTCTACTATTGCGGCAGCTGTTTCATCACAAGAGCTTTCTATTCCTAAGACTTTCATACGCAAAAACCTCTATTTTAAGTGGGAAGGAACATCAAGTGTATATCCCTTCTCTGTAAGATACGGATACATGTCCATGAGCAAATCCGGCAGGACATGTACGGACTTGTCTACATGTCCAATCATTATAGCCGTTCCATTTTTATTTGCAAGGGC
>JAFVDR010000092.1 GCA_017476165.1 Treponema sp.
CGAATACGACAAGCCACTTTTGAATGCAGTTGGAGATGAAGCTCTTGTAGATACATTCCGAAAAATCCTAAAGTCGTTCTACGGTGTTTTAAAAGGAGAGGATGCTCACCTTCAGTTCGTATTTATTACAGGCGTTACAAGGTTTGACAAGGTAAGTATTTTTTCTGACCTGAATAATCTCAATGACATTTCTATGAACAGGGAGTTTTCGGCTATTTGTGGAATAACGCAAGAAGAACTTGAAGAAGATTTTGTTCCAGAAATCGACGCTATGAGCAAGGACAATGAAATCACGGCAGAAGACTGTCTTGCTGAACTGAAACGCAATTATGACGGCTATCATTTTTCTGAAAACTTAAAGACTGATATCTACAATCCATTCAGTCTGATAAATGCGTTTTTCAATAAGTCTTTCGGTAGTTATTGGTTTTCTACAGGCACACCGACATTCCTTACAAAGATGATCAGAGACTCAGGTTTTGATTATACTTCGCTTGAATCAACTATCGAAGTTGGTTACAGAACATTGGAAAACTACCGCCTTACTGCTACTGATCCTCTTCCCATGCTTTACCAGACGGGCTATATAACAATAAAATCGTATGACAGGGAATTTCGAAGTTTTACACTGGGATTGCCAAACGAAGAAGTCAAATACGGACTGTATGAAAATCTTGTCCCGCTTTATGCAGGCTACGAGGAAAAAACTGGTAACATTGAGGTTCTCAACTTCATAAAAGAAATTCGTGCCGGCAAAGTTGAAGAATTCATGCAGAGGATAAACCGCATCTTTGCATCCGCACCAAAGCCTACAAACCAAAAGCAGTATGAGCTTAACTGTCAGGCATTCGTGTGGCTCATTTTTAAACTGATGGGCGAGTTTGTGCTGTGCGAGGTGCAGAACGGCAAGGGCAGGAGCGATGCCGTAGTGTGGGAAAAAGATGTTATTTACATTTTTGAGTTCAAGATGGACGGTACTGCAAAAGATGCGTTGGAACAAATCAACAGCAAGGATTATGCAATAGCGTACAAGGATGACGGACGCAGAATCGTCAAGATAGGTGCAAACTATTCCAGTGCTGAAAGACAGTTTGCAGAATGGATTATTGTATGATAATTTCTATTTTTACACCCTAAGTCCATTCATTCATCGATGGCTGTCTTGCTCCTAATGAAAAATGGTCTGTATTTGTTTGTTATAACTTTGCAGATATAAAAAAATATATACCCCCTGCACGTTGCGGACTTGCAAACGGACAGGGGAAGAAGTTTTTATGTAAGAAAATCTACTGCTATGCTATTGAAACTACCTCTCTATAAACTCCAGTGCGGACACTTTTATTTATGCGGGAACCATAACCATACGCGGTTTTAAGAATCAACCTGTATTTTCCTGCCATAATATCATTAGGTATGTTGAAAAGAATGTTTGTATTAGTGTTATCCACAATGTTCGCAGCTCCAAGAGCCGTCCATGTAGAAGGATCATTGTCATAAATTCCATTCTCCGAACAAGAAGCAAGATAAAGACCTGTTTCCATTTCATTGCCTGCAATTTTCAAACGCTTACCTGTAATACGGGCAGAATGTCCTATTGAAAGTTCTGAACCGTTCTGTTTTGTATGAATATTACAGAGACTTTCCAAAGCAGGTTCATTTGATATGGACACATCTGCACCAGCAGTTACATTTTTAACAGCATCCAGAGCCATGTCACTTGGAGTAAAGGAGAGTGTCATTTCTGGAACATCCTCAATGCCTGGCACAGCAGAATCAATGCTGCCGTTTGGTTTTATGTACAGGATTCCCATTTCAAGTAAATCAACAGCTTTTCCGTCTTTAAGAAGTTCCAGAATTGCATTTCTAAAAAGACCTGCAGAATACAGTAAAGTTTCCCTGTCCAAAACTTTATTATGTTCAAGAATTTTTGAAATAATATTTCCTATAAAAGCTGTATTTCTTTTTACCCTTGCATA
>JAFVDR010000093.1 GCA_017476165.1 Treponema sp.
CGAATACGACAAGCCACTTTTGAATGCAGTTGGAGATGAAGCTCTTGTAGATACATTCCGAAAAATCCTAAAGTCGTTCTACGGTGTTTTAAAAGGAGAGGATGCTCACCTTCAGTTCGTATTTATTACAGGCGTTACAAGATTTGACAAGGTTAGCATTTTTTCTGACCTGAACAATCTACGAGACATTTCGCTTACAGAGGAATTCTCTGCAATTTGTGGAATAACACAGGAAGAGCTTGAAGCGAATTTTGTTCCTGAAATCGAGATGATTGGAGAAAAGAACGGCCTTTCAAAAGAAGAATGTATTGCTGAACTGAAACGTAATTATGACGGATATCATTTTTCACAGAATACAAATATTGATGTTTATAATCCTTTCAGCCTTCTGAATGCATTTGCAGATCAGAACTTTGGCAGCTATTGGTTCTCCACAGGTACACCGACATTCCTTACAAAGATGATCAGAGACTCTGGTTTTGATTATACTTCGCTTGAATCAACTATCGAAGTTGGATACAGAACATTGGAAAACTACCGCCTTACTGCGACAGACCCCCTTCCCATGCTTTACCAGACGGGCTATATAACAATAAAATCGTATGACAGGGAATTTCGAAGTTTTACACTGGGATTGCCAAACGAAGAAGTCAAATACGGACTGTATGAAAATCTTGTTCCGCTTTATGCAGGCTACGAGGAAAAAACTGGCAACATCGAGGTTCTCAACTTCATAAAGGAAATTCGTGCCGGCAAAGTTGAAGAATTCATGCAGAGAATAAACAGAATCTTTGCATCCTCACCAAAGCCTACAAACCAGAAGCAGTACGAGCTTAACTGTCAGGCATTCGTGTGGCTCATTTTTAAACTGATGGGAGAGTTCGTGCAGTGCGAGGTGCAGAACGGCAAGGGCAGGAGCGATGCCGTAGTATGGGAAAAAGATGCCATTTACATCTTTGAGTTCAAAATGGACGGTTCTGCAAAAGATGCGTTGGAACAAATCAACAGCAAGGATTATGCAATAGCATACAAGGATGACGGACGCGGAATCGTCAAGATAGGTGCAAACTATTCCAGTGCTGAAAGACAGTTTACAGAATGGATTATTGGATGATAAATTCCATTTTTATACCATAAGTCCATTCATTCATTCATTCATTGTGGTAGTGTTCTTTATTAAATGCCAAAAACTCTTCAGTATCTGTTAAAGCTGATAGTTTTATTGAACTGGATGGTTTTAATATTGGACGGTTCTGGGAAATTGGTCCGCAGAACCGGCTGGGAATAGCTTGCAATACGGTGCAGCTGAAAAAATCTTCTTTACTTGGATGATGTTATTGATTTGTTGCAAAAAGTTCTGTATTGCAGTAAAAAACTGAAGAACTCTGAATAAAATTTTTAAATTTCCTATTGCACAAGGGACATAAGGTATATATACTGACATAGGAATAGTTCGTATATTTCGGACTATGTTCAGAACTAAAATATGAAAGTTATTACTCTAAATGAAGATCCAAAACTGTCAGTAACAAAAAGAGCCCTTGCCCTTTTTACAGCCCTCATGTACCTGTCATGCCTTGCGCCTACCGTAGTGTATGCAGAAACTGGAAACTCAGGTGCTCCTCAGCCATCGGGCAGTCAGCTGTATGCTGCAAACCTGATAAGTGCAGAGGAAGGCGGTGAAGTCCGACTCGGAAAAGCCTGCATAGTAATTCCCCCGGGAGCACTGCTTAAAGATACTGAAA
>JAFVDR010000009.1 GCA_017476165.1 Treponema sp.
AAGACTTTTTAATCTCAATAGGATAAAGGACATTATTTTCTTCTATCGTTACATACTGGACGTTTTTCAGGGATTTTGAAAATTCCTTTACAAGGGTAGTCTTTCCTGTCTGCCTTGCCCCTGTCACTACAACACAAGGAAAATGGTTAGAAAGATACTCTAAATATGCTTCCGAAGATCTTTTTACTGGCATCGTACCCTCTTTTATACAAATATGGAATTCAATTCCATATTTGTATAATATTTTATTCAAAGTATTTTGTCTACTGTAGAAAATTCCTTTCTTATAGATAGAAATGTCAAAGAACTCGCCTGTAATTGCAAGGCCCATGCTCCAGTCCATTCACACCTTCTAAGGAGCAATCAAACAAAAGGTGCAAAATCCGTCAGTTAAAGTCTATAAAGAGCTATCCACCGTAAAAGATGGAAACTCTACTCCGTCACGCTTCTTTGCAAATGCATAGGCCATGCAAAGACCGCTTGGCTTGTCATCATTTACAAGAATCCTCTCACCATAGGGAGCCCCGTAAATGATGTGCTCAAACCGTATTCCATTGTCACTCAAAAACCGCTCCGTCTGCTCCGCACAGTCCTGCGTCCGCGACGTAACAAAAATCACCATGTCTCTGCTTCCTATGGCACCAAAGAATTCCTTTGCACCCGGAAGGAGCGTGTCATGCCCGTCAACCTTGTAGCCGTTGTGCCTGACTACAGAGCCGTCCAAATCCAAAATCCAAGTCTTTGGCAGGGCGGACAAGACAACGCCATTACAAACATTTTCATCACCCGACATCTTTCAGCTGCACTCCTATGTGTCCGCCGGGATGATTCTTCTTAAAGTCAGACAGAGTCACGCCCATTCGCGATGCTATTTCCATAGCAAGCCCCTGCAGGACAATCAGGTTTACCGTCGTGGAATTGTTTGGGACAATGTTCCACTGATCGCCCTCGTTTTCAAGGGAAAGGATAAGGCAATGATCTTTCAGCTTACGCTGCAACACGGAATCCTGTTCAAAGCTCAAAAGCCAGATGATGCAATTCCGCTGTTCAAGAAGCGATTCCAGATATACGGACTCAGACGTTGCACCCGACTTTGTAAGGATTATGACAATGTCTCCGTCCGTTACCATGCCGATGTCTCCGTGCACGGCAGAGTTTGTATTCATGAACACAGCAGGAATCCCCAGCGAATTCATTGTTCCCACGAACTTGTCGCAGACAGGGACATTCTTTCCCAAGCCGCTGACGATGACCTTTTTTCCGTTGCGTATTGCATGCAGGCATTCCTCTGCAAGCATTCCGAACCGTTCGTAATTCAATGAATCTACAGAATCTTTTACCGTCTTTAAAATGTTGTCAAAATACTCTTTCACAATACTTCCTCCAGATAATACAGTCCGTTGTAAAACGCTCCGCACACAGAATCATAGTCCTGCCATGCATAGGTCGTAAGGCTCAACCAAATTATTGCATGGATTATCTTTATCTGCCGCTCGTCAACCTCGTCCTTCAAAAGATTAAAGAAGGTCTTTTCCATGTCTTCCCAATGATTGGACTCAATGTCCAGCATGACATCATGCTCCCGTATGTCAAGTGAAAATCGTTTCAAGTTGAACTGATCGTAATTTCCAACTATCGAGTAGTACAGCTTTGCCCAGTCATAGGCTGCATCACCAAAAAGTTCAGTCGTGCCGAAATAACCGCGAGGGTCAATGAGTATGGGAACGTCACCTTCCTTGAGCATGATGTTCGAAAACGTGCAGTCGCCATGAATAAATTTGAATTCTAAAGGAAAATAAGATGAAACTGCATCTTTCAGTTCCTGCCAGTGAAAGAATACATTGCGGCATTTCCTTCCGTTTACCGTAACGTACTCATCATGGGCAAATGGAACGAGGTCCTGAACCTTCATAAGCCTGTCTTCCGTTTTTGTTATGTAGGCAGCATCAAAGCTCGCCCTGTCGCTCGGAATGCTTCCAAGCCTTTGCAAAGACTGCAAGCAATTGACAATTCTTTGCAAGATGAGCTTTTTCCGCTCAAACAAACCAGTTTCAATAGAAACTTTTTCGACAGAAACTTTTTCCGTTACGGCAAGCTCATAGACATTCATTCCATGGATGCGTTCCATAAGCAGAGGGTTCAAGGAAAAAATCTGAGGTATGTTCCCGAATCCCTTTTTCTTTACTTCTGCATACCAAGCCTTTTCGCGCACAGCAAGCTTCTGTCCCTGCTCATCAATGCCTTCTTTTATGATGCGGTCTTGAGTCACAGTCATTTTGTTGAAGGGGCGGCATTTTTCGACGCCAAGCTTTTTATATTCATCCAAAAGTCCAAATTCACGAGTTCCAGACAGGACAAGCTCCTTAAACGAAATGTCCTTGCCCGAAAGCCACCGGACAAATTCACCGTCATGGGGAACATCCTGTAGCAAAGAAGAATTTGAAAATATAAACAACCCTGCAACACCATGGTTTTCGCTTGACTGTTCACAAAAGATTCCGTCTTCATATTTCCATCTGCATGGAAAATTCCTTGAAACTCCCAGAAAGTTTCCGTCTTCTGCGGGGAGTGCAAAATCATTGGGCAACAGAAGGTCACACCAGACAATCATAAACGGCTTGCCGTTCGGAACCAGAGCAACAGCTTCTGCAAGTCCTGCACACGTTCCCGTTCCCCCATGTGCATTCACAAGCATGCAATCGACATCTGCAAAAGCTTTTAGGTATCTCTGAAGAACATCAAACTTGTAGTCTCCAATCACTATGAATTTCTTGGATGGAAAATGCTTGAAAAGATGGAACAAAAGCGGAACATTCTGTACGGGCAAAAGGGCTTTTGGTTTGTTGTGCGTCAGCTGGCCAAGACGAGTCCCCCTTCCACCTGCCTGAACGATTATGTATTCTGTTTCCATAGTGAATTACTCCTACTAAAAGTCGGAATATCCGACTTACCTTCGGATTATATATAACTTACAATTATATTTCAATAACTTACAGTCGGAATTTCCGAAAATTTGTCGGTTATGTTTTTATCTGCATTCGTCTTTAATTACAAAGATATGATTTCTATAGAACAAATTATCAAGATT
>JAFVDR010000094.1 GCA_017476165.1 Treponema sp.
GAAAACGTGCCGTGCTGCCTTCCTCTGTTTCAACTCTGCCTCCAGGATTTGAGATGTATGCAATATCTGGCTTTACTTGTGCAACAATGTCAATGTCCCGTTGTGTAAAAATGCCTTTTATGGCAAATGCAATGCCTTTTTTGTTGCAGTGATTCTTTAATTCCTTTAATTGCAAGACATTTTTCTGCTCAAGGTGAACAAGATTTCTCATGGTAATGATATTGTATGCATCAATGTCTATGCCCGCAATGTCGGTTATGCCGTCTGCCCAGGAAAGGCGTTCAAAAATCTTTTCGTTACTGTATGGCTTTATGAATACTGCTGTTTTTAAGTCAGGTTTTGCTTTTTGCGCCTGCTGAACGGCTTCGATACCGTACAAGAGCTTGGAATCTGGCGTACCGTCTCCAATGCTCAGTGCAACATCATGATGCAGGCAGTACTGTATCAAGTCGCTGTAAAATGTTTTTTCATCGAAGTACCCTGCATTTTCTACTGCACCTGTCATGGGTGCAAGCCGTGTGTGAATGCCTGTCTGAGGGTAGTGCGAAGGCTCAATCTTTTTCCAGTCGGAACAGTTCATGATGAAATTCTTGTTCTGCATTGGACCTCCCATGCCGGGCATTTGACCAATGCATGCTTTACCGTTGCATTCCGCACATAGATGACATTTAAAAGACATATATCAATCCCTCAGACCTGTTCCCAATTCTCGTGCTGTCTGTATGATGGAAGAATCCGTCGGCACATATTTCACTTTGCCTGCAATTTCTTCAAGAGGCACTCCGACAATCTGTTTGTTCTGCAATGCGACAAGCTTTCCGAAATCGCCCCGTGCAAGAAAGTGTGCAGCTTCCGTGCCGTATTGTGTTGCAAGAATCCTGTCATAGGGGGATGGTGTGCCACCCCGTTGCAGATAGCCCAGTACGGTAACGCGTGATTCAAGTTTTGTTGCAGCTTCAAGCTCATGGGCAACTCTGTATGCAATTGAATAGGGCATTGCAGCACGAGCTTTTTTCAGTTCCTTTTTGGAAAGCAGGGCTTCTTCTTTGCTTTTTGCACCTTCTGCAACAACTATGATGGAAAAGTTCTTGCCTGCGTCCCGACGTTCCATTACTTTTTGTGCTACGGAATTGATGTCATAGGGAATCTCTGGAATGAGGATGACATCTCCGCCACCGGCAATTCCTGCATAGAGACCAAGCCATCCAGCCTTATGCCCCATAACTTCAATGACCATTATTCGGTTGTGGCTGTGTGCCGTCGTATGGATGCGGTCTATGGCATCTGTGGCAACGTCAAGTGCTGTGTGAAAGCCGAAGGTCATGTCTGTTTTTACGATGTCATTGTCAATTGTTTTGGGCAAGCCGATGACGTTAAGTCCTTCATTTGCAAGCAGGCTTGCCGTTGTATTTGTTCCATTTCCTCCGATGCATACAATAGCATCGAGATTCCACTTTTTGTAGTTCTGCTTTATGGCTTCGACAGGAAGTAGTCCTGTTTCTGGATTTACTTGGGGATTTTTAAAGGGTTTTTCGCGAGATGTTCCCAAAATTGTTCCGCCAACAGTCAAAAGTCCTACCAAATCCTCAGATTTCAACGGAAACATGTCTCCGTGAACAAGCCCTCTGTATCCGTTCCGAATGCCAATCGCATCCATGCCATACCGTACTTTTGCTGTTCGACAGACAGCACGAATGGCTGCATTTAACCCCGGAGCATCTCCGCCACTTGTCAGTATTCCGAATTTCTTAACCTGTGCACTAGCCATTCTGTAAGTATACCATAAATACAGGGTTTGTAAAGAAAAGGCTTTTACGAAAGGTCTGGATCGGTCATGAGCTGTGTTGTGTCGTCGCTTCCTGCCTTCCAGTCTGTCTTGGCAGCAGCTTTGCGTGATTTTTTTGGTGCTATCAGGAATCCTGCAAGACTGCCACAGATGCCTCCTGCAAGGTTTATGAACAGGCTCAGGTTTTCTTGAAGGACGGCTGTCACATTTGTTATGCTGCTGGTTGTATATCCGTGTACTTTGTATGCAATGAAAACGATGAAAGCAAGAAGCCAAGAAATCT
This sequence comes from Treponema sp., assembly GCA_017476165.1. Classification (GTDB taxonomy): domain Bacteria; phylum Spirochaetota; class Spirochaetia; order Treponematales; family Treponemataceae; genus Treponema_D. The sequence continues at coordinate 2,070 of JAFVDR010000094.1, forward strand.
GAACTGTCCGCTTGGCAAGAGCCGTCAACGATAATAGTATGATCATCATGAATACGATGCTGTCAGAACCTGAAAACGGCTGTTGCGGTGCACAAGCCGTAAGCACTCCTGAAACCAGCGAGGCAATGAAAATCATCAAAAAGAGCATGAGGCTTCCGTACCGTTCTTCCAAAATGGAACCAAGGAGCAGCAGCAGGACGGCATTCATCAAAAGACTTGGAAGATCTGCATAGGCAAATACATGTAGTATCAAACGCACGTAATCCATGGCATTCTTAAAATTGAATGCAGCTTCGGGCGTGGGTGCTTTTAGACTCCTGCACGTAAAAAGAAGGGGAACAAGGGAATCTTTTAAAAAGATATTTGCAAAAAAGGCTGCTATTGTCAGCAGCACAAAAATGATTGTTACGGGTGCATCAAATAAAATGCGGTATCTTTTTTTTGCCATAGAACTATAGTTTAAATCCAAAACTCTATCTTGTCAAAAGATTTGTTTTCATCTTGGCAATTGACGAACTGTCCTGCTGCCAGCAGACGAAACGCTCACCATGCAATAGCTGTTTACCGCCGTGGGTAAAACACTTTCATAAGGTGTTCTTTTCCTGCAATGTGCAGGGCTTCTTTTACGAGAGGCATGTTTTCCTTTCTGTTAAACTGAAGCAACGCCCGTTGCAATCTGCGCTCGTGTCCTCCTCGTGCAACGTATACCGATTCCAGATGACCGTCATCGGTTTCTTCATGCGGATTGAATCCCGTCCAGTACATGCATGTGGCAAGGCTGCCTGGAGTAGGGTAAAAGTCCTGCACCTGATCAGGTATGAATCCAGTTTTCTTTAGGTAGAGGGCAACTTCTATTGCTTCATTAAGCCCCGCACCGGGATGACCTGCAATGTAATAGGGCACGAGATACTGCTTTTTGCCCAGTTCCCTGTTGATGCGTTCATATTCCCTGCTGAAGTCTTCGTATACGGCATGGGTGCTCTTTCGCATAAGGCGCAAAACATTATCGTTTACGTGTTCCGGTGCAACTTTGAGCTGTCCTGAAATGTGGTCTTTGCACAGCTCGTAGAAAAAACTCTTGTCTGTGTCCATCATGAGATAGTCAAAACGGATTCCGCTTCGAATGAACACTTTTTTTACCTTTGGGAGAGCCTTAAGTTTCTTAAGCAGTGCAACATATTCACTGTGGTCTACGACTACGTTTGCACACGGACTGACACCCATGCAATCTTTGCCAGCACAGGCTCCTCTTTTTTTCTGATACGGACAGGCATCCTTGCGAAAGTTTGCTGTTGGTCCTCCGACATCGTGAATGTAGCCTTTGAACGCGGGGTCGTCGCACATCGCCCGCGCTTCGGCGAGGATGGATTCGTGGCTTCGCGCCTGCACGATGCGCCCCTGGTGGAAGTTGAGCGCGCAGAACGC
>JAFVDR010000095.1 GCA_017476165.1 Treponema sp.
CTGTAGAAACGGCATAGGGGGAACCGCTGCGACGTTTCGGCGGCAGGGGAACTGGCGTTCCGTCAGACTGCACGGCACGCGGCATGTCTGCATACGAAACGGACTCTGTCTCTGCACTTTCACTACCTTCTTCGATAGACATTTCGTCAGTCTGTTCTTCCAGTTCAGCATCGTCATCGGAAACAAAAACTTCGTCAGCTTCATCTTCTTCTGATGAAGCATCTTCTCCAGCTGCATTATCTTCATCAGATGTATATTCTTCGGAAGCATCTTCCTTGGAAGATTCATCTTCTGTCATCGGCTCTTCATCATCAATTATTTCATACGGATCCGCAGTGCTGTCTGAGCCAAAAGAATCCTCGTCACCAGAGGACTCTTCGTCCGTTTCGGAAGAAACGATTTCGTTTAAAACGATTTCGTTTAAAACGCTTTCTTCCATAATAGATTCATCTTCAGATGTTTCAACTTCTGATGTTTCATCGCTTTCTTCTATAAATTCTTCTTCGGCATCAAGGTTCTCTTCCAAGTCCTCAATCATAATCGACTTGTCCTCTTGTGCCGACTGCATTTCCTTGTTCACATCATTTTCCATCTGTTCAAACACTTCGTGCACAGACGGAAGTTCCATTGTATTGCCACTCTGTTGCGACAGCACTTCTGCATCAGATTCCACCGTGTAGTCAGAAGCCGAAAGATATCCCTCTCGCTCAGCATCCATAGACTCATCAGAATCCAATTCCGAACTCAGTTCGTTAGAACTCAGTTCTTCAGAACTCAGTTTTTCAGAACTGACATCGTCTTCAAACATGGAATCTACAGCGGCATCAATGTTGCGTTCTATCTGCCTTTCAATTTCAAGTTCCTCTGGCGTTTTTTCGACAGCTGACGCATCTTCAGAAGCTGGTTCCTCAGAAGCTGGTTCCTCTGGAACTGGTTCCTTTGGAACCAATTCTTCTACGTAAGCGTTCTGTTCAAACGCCTCGTCGCCTTCTGCGTCATCAAGTGCAGGATCCTCTTCCTGCTGCATGACATCATCGCGTTCCTGAATGTCACTTTCTGTATCATTAGGGGCGTCCTTGTGCAAGACACTTTCTGCGGCAGAAACGGTTACCTTCGATTTGTTGGTAAAGCGAGCCATGGTAAACTGTATTTTTTCGACAATGATTTTCTTGTATTTCAACAGCTGAGGCATCACGTCTTTTTTAATCGATGACGTAGAAAGCACCATTGCAACAAGGTATTCCATCGCAACAAGCAAAACTGCGATTGCCATTAGGATGATTATCTTTGTTATGGCAATGGGACCTATGTCTTCAATGTAGACTTTTCGAGAAACATTTTCGGCAATGGCCAGCGTAAAGAACGGAATAAAGCTGATTGCAAGGCACACAATGCGCTGCAAAGACCATTTGTCGTCAATGCAAAGCCATGCAGCAACAAAAAAGAATACCGGAATTAAAAAACTGCTGAATCCATACACCGCATACAGCATCTTGCCAAACGCAAAATCACCGACAAGACCAGCAACAAGACTTGCTGCAACAAACAGTGCAATGATGAACAAAAGAGCGGCAACACCCATCAACAGGTGTTTTGATTTGAATTTCATAAATAGTACCCCTATACCCAGTTCCATTATCGGATTTTTTGCAATTGGGGTTCATCATTAATTTTGCATCGCAATTACAGGAGAGTTTAAGGCATGTCATGCCGATGCTGCGTGCAAACATGTCTTCGGGAATCTTCGCCGAACAGATTTGTGCAAGCAGTTCAGGATCAATGTAGCCGCTGACTTTTTGCATTGACATGCTCGAAAGCGGAAGCGTGCGGTTAAGCAGAGCCTCGGAAAGCACATAGAATCATCTGAGTCTCAGTGTATTTTAGTTTAATATCGTGCTATAATGCATATACAATATGCTTTTTATCTAAAAAAAGGAGAACACAATGAAAGCAAGAACGCTTCCTATTGGCATACAGGCATTTGAGGAACTGAGGAAAAAAAATTATATCTACATAGACAAGACTTCCTTTATAGAAAAACTTGTAAAACTTGGAAAGCCCTATTTCCTGAGCCGTCCACGCCGGTTCGGAAAGTCGCTCTTTCTTTCCACGCTCAAAAGCTACTTTGAGGGCAGAAAAGACCTTTTTGAAGGCCTTGCAATTGCAAAAAACGAAACGGAATGGAAGCAATATCCTGTTTTCTATTTTGACTTCAACATTGGAGACTTTTCTACAGAAGAAAGCTTTCGCAGTTCGTTGGATAAAAAACTGTCTGATTATGAAAAAAAATACGGTTTTAACGGAGCTAAAACCCTTGCCGACAGGTTCAGCGATGTAATAAAGGCCGCCCACGAAAAGACAGGCTTGCAGGCAGTCGTCCTGGTAGACGAATACGACAAGCCACTTTTAAGTGCCGTTGGAGACGAAGCTCTTGTAGATGCATTCCGCAAAATCCTGAAATCGTTCTATGGAGTGTTGAAAGGCGAGGACGCACACCTTCAGTTCGTTTTCATAACAGGTGTCACACGCTTTGACAAGGTAAGCATTTTTTCCGACCTGAACAACCTCAACGACATTTCCATGAACAGGGAGTTTTCGGCTATTTGCGGAATAACTCAGGAAGAACTGGAAGCGAATTTTGTTCCAGAAATCGAAGCTATGAGCAAGGACAATGAAATCACGACAGAACAGTGCCTTGCAGAGCTGAAACGCAATTATGACGGCTATCATTTTTCTGAAAACCTGAAAACTGACATCTACAATCCGTTCAGCCTGATTAATGCGTTTTTCAACAAATCATTCGGCAGCTATTGGTTTGCAACAGGAACGCCAACTTTCCTTACAAAGATGATTAGAAACTCGGGCTTCGATTATACTTCGCTTGAATCGGCCATTGAAGTAGGCTCCAGAACCCTGGAGAACTACCGCCTTACTGCAACAGACCCTCTTCCCATGCTTTATCAGACAGGTTACATCACCATAAAATCGTATGACAGGGAATTTAGAAGCTTTACGCTGGGACTGCCGAACGAAGAAGTAAAATACGGGCTGTATGAAAATCTTGTTCCGCTTTATGCAGGCTACGAGGAAAAAACTGGCAATATTGAAGTACTCAACTTCATAAAGGAACTGCGTGCGGGCAAGGTGGAGGACTTCATGCAGAGGATCAACCGCATATTTGCATCTGCACCAAAGACGACGAACCAGAAGCAGTACGAGCTCAACTGTCAGGCTTTCGTGTGGCTCATCTTCAAGCTGATGGGTGAATTTGTGCAGTGCGAGGTACAGAACGGCAAGGGCAGGAGCGATGCCGTAGTATGGGAAAAAGATGCCATTTACATTTTTGAGTTCAAGATGGACGGCAGTGCAAAAGATGCTTTGGAACAAATAAACAGCAAGGATTATGCAATAGCCTACAGGGATGACGGTCGCAGAATCGTAAAGATAGGAGTAAACTATTCAAGCGCAGCACGTCAGCTTACGGAATGGATGATTATATGAAAAGAACCATTTCTGCAATGTGCGTACACATGAGCAGATTGCCCAGGCGGTGTGGCTGAGCGGAGCAGAAACCTCTACAACAGAGAGATTATCACTTCGACTACGCTCAGCAACCATGAGTAAAGAACTTTTCGTCAGTACCTGTCGTAATACTCGCCGGCGTCGGAAGAAAAGCTAGTCACGTCAAGAGAGAGCGAAAAAGATAATGCATCACCGTTTGAATCTCTCCTAACCCATTCTTCATTCGTACCTTCCACAGTAAGGCTTGTCAAATTAGAAGATGAAAATGCATTAACGTAAATCTTCTTGACCGAGGCAGGCAATGTAATTGCAACACCTACACCCGAAGAAGACCCCATATAGGCAAACGCAGACTGACCAATTTCTTCAAGGTTTGAAGGGAGGGTTATGGATGCAAGCTTAGTCATTCCATAAAAAGCACTGTTTCCTATTTTCGTGACGCTGTCAGGTAGATTAATCGCCATTATCTTTCCGTTGCTGTATTTTCCAGTGCTAGTAGAGAACATGCTTGCAGGAATTTCCGTAAGACCATCGCCAGAGAGCGTCAGATTGCTGTACAGTTCCTTGCTATAATACCCATCATCGCCAAGCACTGAAAATTCACTCAGATGGTTTACGATGCTTTCAAGGTTGGCATTCGTCACCCCTGTAATGGTTATCGGGTATGGGCTTGTAGCAGAGCTGGTGTTTGCAAACTCTGTCGCAAGGAATTGCTCCACCGTGCCACTGAAGCTTGTTGCATCAGTCGCCGTATAGCACACCGCGTACAGGGTGATGTCGCTCGTTATGGGAGTTGCAAAGCTGAATGCTGTCGTTGCCGTGGCCGATGTTGCCCAAAAAGAAAATGGTGCAGGTAAAGTTTCAGAGGAAGGATCTGCTGGCTTTGTCGCCGTATAGCC
>JAFVDR010000096.1 GCA_017476165.1 Treponema sp.
CGCTGTATTTTCAAATTGACATGCCTGATTCCGCAGAGTATAAGGCGATGCTTTTTGCAAAAAAAGCTGATGTTGACAATTATGGCTTTAAGTTTGATGTAAACGATTTTGAACGTACCATTCTTCCTGCCGCAGAGGAACTTGCTGCTGCTAAGGAAATTGATGCTGCCGAATTAAAGCTGTTCAAATCTTCTTTTATGAAGGTGAAGGAAAACGATGCCTATTACATAAAGGAAGATCTGTTCAATGACCGGCAGAACGAAAATCTGATAAAGATTTTTGAGTTGATAGAACGTAATCCCCGCATAATGGAACCTGTTCTTGAATTCAACGTAAAGGCCGACTCTTCTTACAAGGGATTTGGACGGGGTGTTGTTAAGTATCCTACAACTTATAATGTATACAACAATTCTACAGGTACAAAACTGATTGCACCTGTCTGCGGCAAGTTAAAGGCAGGCACAGAGGTTTTGTTTCAGGTTGAAAGCTCCGACTTTGCTTTTATTGCAATTGAAGAAGATGGAACCCTTGTGAATTTTGAAAAAAATGCAAACGGAGTCTTTGAACTTTCTGCAGTAGTACCAGAAGATGATGTATTGAAAGTGTACGGCTCAGAGAACGGACACAATTATAGCGGTCTGTGGTATTACGATATTGTACAGTAAGCCTTTACGTTTTTTTTATGATAATGATGCTCATGTAGGCGCGTGAAAAAAGGTCTTCGGGGATAGAAAGCAATGCTTTTCCCTGGAAGACTTTTTCATTTTCGTAGCCTGCATTATGGACAAGACTTGCATGATGAAGCATGTCTTTTTGTGCAATTGCATGCAGTATGTCTTTTAGGTGTCGGGCGGATTTCATTATGATTTTTGTTCCTTCTCCTTCCAGAACACTGTCGAGCTTTCCATTCTTAAAGTATGCATCGCCTGGAATTATTCGTATTTCTTCATCTGTCTGTGCCAAATCAAGTTTCAATGAACCTGCTGCAACGCAGAATGAAGGCACTCCCGACACAAATTGAGTATTCATGCCTTTGCTTTGCATTATGTCTGCAACACGTGCTGCCGTTGAATATATTGATATGTCTCCAATGGCAATAAAGGCGACATCTCCATGAGTAAGTGCCTGTGAAACTTGGTTTACGACAGTTTCGTATTCTTGTTCTGTTGTTTTTTCATTCCTGCTCATTGAAAAGGTGACGCCTACGCACTGTTTTCTGCTTACATCTACTGCCTGTTTTATGCAGTCAAATGCAATGTGCGGATTTGTGCCGCCAGGCGTGACAGGATAAAAAATAGTATTGCAAGACGTGATGACGGCTATTGCTTCCTGTGTGAGATACTTGCTGCCGGATGGACCAGTGCTGACTGCATAAAGTGTATGTTTGGTTGTTGTCATGAAATAATCATAACATATTTGCTGTAAAACCTTAAGGATTTGTGTCGTAAAACCTTAGGGATTTGTGTCGTAAAACCTTAAGGTTTTGTGTTGTAAAACCTATAGGTGTAATGCAGAATGTTCTGTTTACTATTGAATCTCTACATACTCACTGATTTTGCTTGCCAAAAACAATGGCAGATTTACAAGTGTATACGGAGTCTTTCCGACTTGTGTAACAGCGTTTTCTACAGAATAGTTACCACTGTAAAGTCGTACTGCAATAGGGAGTTTAGTCTGGTCTATATATGAATGAAGCGAACGTAAAGTTCCTGATTTGCCCGACTTAACTTCAACAGGTATTATCTGAGACTTTTCTACAATAATAAAATCAAGTTCAGCATTGGAACGAGCATCTTCTTTTACCCAGAACAAAGGCTTATTCATTTCGTAAAAGCTGGAAGCAAGAAGTTCCTGTCCTGTAATCTGTTCTGCAATCATTCCATTATACATTGAATCAAGCGGCACATCTGTAAGGTACGAACTTTGAATTCCTGCGGAAAAATTTACAAGACCTGTATCCAAAAATTGAAGTCGAGGCTTTCGTTTTGTATCAGTCTGAAGAGGAAGCTGTAAATCTGTCGTAGGATATCTCAGATAAACAAGCATTGCCCTTTGTAAAGTTCGTAAGGCTTCTCCTGCATCCCTAGAACGATAGCTTGTATTTGCAAACTTTTCAAATGTAATCCGCTTTCCAGTTTCCCTTGGTGCAGCTTCTATAAAGAGTCGTAAAATTTGTTCTTCCGTTTTGTTGGAAGCATATTTTGCAGCATCATCAATGTATGATGTAAAAAGGTTTCGGTAAACAGAGGAAACTTTTGTAATATCATTGTATGTAACAAACTGCGAGACAGCTTCCGGCATCCCTCCAACAAGAGAATATGTTCTGTACAATTTTGCCAGCGTAGGAATTGCCCAAGTCTGTATTGGGACTTCATCAAAAAGCGAAAGAGCCTGAGTTTGATCTATTGCCATTAAAAATTCTCTAAATGACATTGGGAAAAGATAAAGATATTCAACACGTCCGACAGGAAAACTAATCTTATGTTTTTCCATCATGATTTCCAAGAGAGAGCCTGCACTTATTACATACAGTTCTGGCATTTCTTCGTAAAAGTATCGGAGCAGGGCAACAGCTTCAGGAGAATTCTGGATTTCATCTAAAAAAAGGAGAGTTTTTCCTTTAGGTTCAATTTTCTTTTCAAGGCATATTCTCTGGAACGCAATATTGGGATTTAAATCATCAGTAAAAAAGATTCTATCGCCACTTTTTTCAAGATTCAGCTGAATGAAAGTATCAAAAGACTTTCCAAATTCTTTTATGACTGTCGTCTTTCCAACCTGTCTGGC
>JAFVDR010000097.1 GCA_017476165.1 Treponema sp.
GCTTTGACCCTTTCAAAAAAAACATTCCGTGGTATACTATACAGAGGACATGCCTTGAAGAGCCTGATGTGGTCATTGATGACGGGGCAGTCGCCAAGATGTTCAACTGCACGGCGTATGACAAGGTTGCAAATGAAAGCCTGAGAGCGTTTTTAAAATACGTGCAGGATGACAGGGCGGAATCAGATTTTACTCGGATGATAGCAGCTATGGTGGAAGCACAGAAAGAGCTTGAAGCGACAAAGAAGGTGTACTTTTCGTGGAGCCTTCACGACCATGACGTACGGAAGCACGGTCGTGAAGAAGGCATTCGCATTGGCGAAAAGCGAGGTATGAATGAAAAAGCTACTGAAAGTGCCAGAAAACTGATTGCAATGCATGTGCTTACACATGAGCAGATTGCACAGGCTGTGGGGCTACCGCGGGAGAAAATAGAAGAGCTGTCTGCTAAACTGAAACAGGAATAACAGCCTGCAGCTCAATTTTTTTGATATTACTTCGGCAATTTAAATCCGTTAAAATTTGTTGGCTGATGTGGTATTTTCAATAGTTTTTACATTAACTGTATTCGGCTTTTTCATTGACAGCAGGCGATGTTTTGATATGGGAACTTCCTATAGACATTCAGAGGGAGTAGCTTGACTAGTTATTTTTACCAATCGAACAAAAAAAAGAGGGGCAAAAAAAACTATTGGAATTTAAAACCCGTCCGATAAATTCAATGAGCTGTAAAAAGTTACAAGTTATTGACATAAATTAATAATGTATGTAACATTCATTACAGGCAAACAAAGTTTTATAAAAAATTATAAAAACTTTGTAACGGTTTCGCCGTAAAAGTTGTTATAAATAATTTTTCGAAATTTGCTTGACAATTTTTTTTCGGTGATATAAAGTAGTAATCAAATGGTTGAATAAACGTTCAATCATAAAAGGAGTTAAATCTGAAAATTAACGCAAAGATTGCAGCACTTGCCGGTGCAGCACTTTTGATGGGTTCTGCAGCTTTCGCAGATAGCTACGATGGAGCTACAGACGATTACGAACTGCCACAGGGATTTACATTCTACAACGAAGTGTCTTCTGACCTTGTTGAAGCAAAGGGTAGCTTCTACAATCATAAGGATAAAGATCAGCAGTATCAGGTAGAGTTTGCTGGTATTTCTGAAAAGGTAGGAATTTCTTATGATTCAGAAAAGTTCTGGTTTGAACTTGCTCCAAAGTTCTCTTTGAAGGATAACAACCAGCACTGGAATCAGCCAGCTGGAACAGATTATCAGAAGACAGATGATGCTTTGAACAATGATGATCTTTCTTTCTGTTGGACAGGTCTGGACTGGGGTGTACGCTTTACTCCATTTGATATCGTAGATTTCGTATTGCACCACGACACTTGGACACCAGGTGGATACTTGCCAATCGTTGACAAGCACGTTGGTGGTAACTTGACTGGTGAAGGTGCTGGTCTTGTTTTCAAGCCAATAGATGGTCTCCGCCTTGGTCTTGAAATTCCTTTCGAAGCAACATTCGGTGGAAAAGCTAACTACCTTGATGCAGAATGGGAAGATGTTCGCCGTGCAGAGGAACGTGCAGCAGCTGTAGCAGCTGGTCAAGGTGCTAAGGAACCAACTAATAGCAATTATAGATTCAGAATCAATGCTGGTGTAGACTACAAACTTCTTGACATGATTACTGTTGGTGCATTCATCGAAAACATCATCAACCGTGATGCACGTTCTTATGGTATCTATGCTAACGCAGGAATCTCATTCCTCGACTTCAACCTCGGTTATACATACAACGGTGGTGCAACACAGGTTAGCTTTATGGACTGGGATGACAGTGTAAAGGTAACAATCGGTGGTCATCACAAGGCAAACTTGGCTGTAGCAGCATCATTCGGTGACTTTACAGCACAGTTGGAAGCTTTGATGAACTTCTTCAACAAGCAGTCATTCTATGACTTGTATGCAGGTTTGAAGGTTGGTTATGACCTTCTCCCAGGCAAGTTCAATGTTGCTTTGGCAGCTGGTGTAGCTTATGATATGGGTAACGACAAGGGTCGCATCCGCTACAGAGAGCAGGGTGAAGCTAACGCTAAACTCGATGAACCAATGCACAACAAGAAGGGTTCTGGTGCAAAGTGGGAAGTTGCAGCTCCAATGGTTGAAATCCAGCCTGGTCTTACTTATACAACTGGTAAGAACACATTCGGTGCTAAGTTGAACCTCCAGTACTGGCTTGACGGTGAAGGCTCATACGCAGCATCTGCTCCATTGTCATGGAAGTACACATTCTAAGTTAAACCTTAACAAGGTATACATTTAGATAATGAAGGCGGTCTGGTAACAGACCGCCATTTTTTGTGCTTTATAAAGCACAAAAAAACAGGGGCTGCTTTTTGGGCAGCCCCTGTTCCTTTACCTTGCTTTTGTTTTTCAAGATGCCTGAGCACTACAGCTCTGCCACAAGCTCCCTTACCTTTTCGATCGGAATCCCGACGGCCTGGGCTATCTGCTCATGCGATAAAACCTTCATTGCAAGCAGGTTCCTTGCAGTTTCCAGCTGGGTTTCTTCACGCCCTTCTTCTCTTCCTTCTTCTCTTCCTTCTTCACGCCCTTCCTCCTTGACATCGTTTTCGTGCAGGTTCCAGGAAAGGTAAAACTGGCTCATTCCTTCTTTTTTTTTCTGTGTTTCGACCATTTTGCAAATCCTCCTTGTAATGTCCGTTTCTGCTGTGTCCGTCTGTATGAACTTCAGGAATGCCCTAAGGCTTGCATCCTTTACCTTTTCATAGGCCGTGCAGTTGAATACCTTCAGCTCTGCATCGTCAGCGATGTCTAGTTCCAAATCATTCCTGCACATCCTTGTGATATTATAGCACGGAATGCCTTTTTTGAAAGGATCGAAGCGGCAGATGAAGATGATGATCGTCTTCCGCAGTGTCTTGTACTGTTGCCCCTTGAGCATGAGATCGGCATCCATCATAGACTGGTAGTAGCGGCTCCTTTTTCCGATGTCACCAGTGTCGCGGTTCTGCATCTCCACATCATAGATGGTGTTTGCATCCTTGACGTATACGTCAAGCCTGATTCCGTGTGCAGCGTACAGCGGGTCGATAGCCTTTTGCGGCATGGTATAGTCGATTTTATCGATTTGCATGCCCAAAAGGCACTCCAGTGCCTGCCTGCACGTTTCCTTGTCCTGCATGACGATTCCGAACATGAAGTCATCGTGGAATGTCAGCTCTTCAAACGGTTTTATTGTTTTCATGTAAGCCTCCACTATTATGTAGTACACGTGGACTGTCATTTTGGTCGCGAATTTTTGAAAAATTTGCAGGCATATTCTGCTCGTAAAAGACCTTCTTGTGGGAAACTGTTTCGCGTAGGAAATATTTGTCTTGACAGAGGTGTGTATCTGTATTATTTTTTGGTATGAGCAATATCGTAATTTATACTGATGGCGGCTGCCATGGAAATCCCGGACCTGGTGGCTGGGGAGCTGTCATCATAGATGGCAATGACTTACACCAGCTTTCCGGTGGAGAAAAAAATACGACAAACAACCGCATGGAACTTATGGCGGCAATACAATCCTTGAAAGCTGTCATTTCTTCTGAAAACTGGAAGCAAGCAGAAGTCAATGTCTTTTCCGACAGCCAGTATGTCAAGAATGGAATTACGACGTGGATAAAGAACTGGAAAAAAAACGGCTGGAAAACTGCTGCAAAAAAGCCTGTCCTCAATAAAGACCTGTGGATGCAGTTGGATGAACTGTATAATTCATTGAATGTAAACTGGCAGTGGGTAAAGGGGCACTCTGGAGTCACGTACAACGAAATGTGTGACCAGCTGTGCCAGACGGAAATTGCAAAATATGAATGATTGCAAAAAGGTGTCTGTGTTCCACAGATTGCAGCTCATTGTCTTTTGCATGCTCCTGTCATGCAATGTTTTCGCACAGGAAAATGGTGCCGTAGACTTTTGGTCGGACATTCCCAATGAACGGCTTGCTGCTCTCATTACGGACAGCATGACAAATGAAGAACTTCTTGCCCAAATCCTTATGTTCGGTTGGGCAGGAACAGAGCCGAGTGCATTGTTGAACCAGTGGGTGACAAAGCGGGGGCTTGGCAGCGTTAAGGTGTTCGGATGGAACACTGACGATATCCATCGTGTTGCAAAGTCTGTCAGTACCCTTCAGCGCGAATCTGCATCTGGCAGATTTAAGATACCCCTGTTCGTTGCCACTGACCAGGAAGGAGGCTGGATACGCCATGTAAAAGGCTCTACATCGGAAACGCCCGGCAACATGGCGATAGGAGCTTCCGGCTACCCCGTCGATGCCTTTTATTCCGGCTATTATATAAACAAGGAAATAAAGGCATTGGGCATCAACATGAACTTTGCACCCGTTGTCGATCTATATACGAACCTTAATTCTTCGGTCATAGGACCTCGGTCTTTCAGTTCTGATCCCGAAGATGCATCCATCTTGGCTCTGGCTTTTTCTAAGGGGTGCGAGTCTGCAGGAGTCATTCCCACTGCAAAGCATTTTCCCGGTCACGGAGATACAAGCCTGGACAGCCATGGAAAATTGCCCAGCATAGACATTGACTATGACTTGTGGAAACGACGCGAGCTTGTTCCTTTTCAGCATCTCATACAATCCAAAGTTCCTGCCATCATGAGCGGTCATCTTGCATATCCGCAGATAGACACAAGCGGTGCTCCAGCATCGCTTTCAAAGCTGTTCCTTACCGAAATTTTACGGAAACGCCTTGGCTTTGAAGGACTTATCATAACTGATGACATGATGATGAATGGTGCAACGCAATTTGCAGGTTCGCTGACAAAAGCTTTTACAATGGCAATTGAAGCTGGAAATGACATTATCATTTCATCTTCTACGGCAGGGCTGAATGATGCCTTGTGGACGCAAAACCTTTCCCTTATGCAAACGGAAGACAGCTTTCGTGAACGGGTAAAGGATGCCGCCAAACGGGTTCTGCTTTTCAAGCTTGCCTATTTCAAGGGCGGAAATGCGGCTCCCTTGTATCCTGATGAAACAAAAATTGATGAACTGATTCCCGACAGGGAAGGTCAAAAATTCTTTTTGGAGCAAGCATGCCGTTCCATTACCTTGTACAAGGACAACGGTTCGGTTCCTCTGTCTGCAAAAAATGCAGGAAAAGTACTGATTGTAGGCCCGTATACGTCATTGTATGCACAAGGCCGCAAGCGATATCCAAAAGCCGCAACGTATTACATAAGCACTGAGCTGAAAAATGACGAGAGCAACTTTGATGAATGGAATGCTGCCGGCATTGTAAACGTTGCCGCATCGTATGATACGATTGTCTTTTGCGTGCATGACCGCCATACGGCCTCGATCCTGCAACGGTTGAAAGGGCTTGGAAAAAAGATTGTCGTTCTATCAATCATGTCGCCTGTGCCTATTCTTGAGCGATTTGACTGGGTCGATTCAATTTTGTGCGGTTACAGCTACAGCGACTACACGTTTAACGCTCTGTTTGCAGCCCTGAACGGTGAAATAAAGCCGAAGGGAATGCTACCGCTTTCAACAAACCCCTAAATAGTGTATGATACGATTATGCATAATCAGATCAATATAAAACATTTTGGTGCAGTTCTGTTGTCCTGTCTGCTTTGTATGGTGTTTTCATCTTGTTCACGCGTGATTGGCTACAGCGTTGTGCTGTGGAACATCCCCGATAGGGAGCTTGCAGACGGAACTGTCGTTCCTGTATATGTAAAGTCAAATATTGCCCATCAGTATATCATAAAGCTGCCTCAGACAGGTGAACGGGTGGAAGTGCCGTTGTGGAAGCTGTCATCGCCTGTCTCTAAAAAGCGGGCTGTTGCACTTGCACAGAAATATGCGGAGTTTGAGCATAAATATGCAAAGTGCGTGCTTGACGGGCTTCCTATTCGCGAAGACCCTGAAAATGGTTCCAAACAGCAGTACCGCCTGCGACAGGATGAAGTGATTCGTGTTCTGTATCGGGGCAACGGTGTCATCCCTACCAATGGCAAGGAAAACTTGAAGGGCGAGTGGCTTCGCGTGCTTGCATCTGATGGAACGACAGGATGGTGCTTTTCGCAGAATCTGCGCCTGTTTGCAATGAATGCAGACGGTTCGTATGGAGAAGGCTCGGAAGAAGCCCAGGTGCAGCAGGCTGACGAAGTTTTGGACATGTTCCTGAAAACGAAATGGTATCCAGATTATTATGCCCAAATGATTTCCCGCAATCGGATTGAACTTGATTATTTTAGTCCTGAATTTTACTTTGACACGGGTTCAGATACAGGTACGGTAGCAATACATCTGCACAATCTTGATGTTGAATATCCGTTTGCAGGAATTTCCAAGGTTGCAGAGTCTGTCTATAAATGCAACGGCACTCCCATTCAGGTGACTGTCCGTGGGGGCAGTTCCATTGTCGTGCAGTATACCGATGCATCCGGTAAGCCAAAGTCATATAATTTTGTTTCGCTTGCAGACGATGTTGATATTGGAAAACTCATTCAAGATGAAAATGAGCGCCGTGCAAACGTGCTGAACGATATTCGCGCCCTTGGTCCTGCCTTTTCAAGCAGCAACTACGGTGATTTGATTTTTGACCAGAACAGCATTTTCCTGTGGACTAATTTTGATTTGCTCGTTCCGTCTGTCATTTCTCGAACGGCGCAAAATGACGGTACTGTTTCGGTAAAATATTTGCTTCCTGTCAACCTGCGCAATGAGTGGGACGGCATTCTTACGTTCTCGTTCAGTGGAATGTCAAAGGAAGTGAACCTCCTGTACAAAAAGCTCAACAATGGATTGCGGCTGTCTGTTGCAAAGGTTTCTGTTTCTCTCGATACCGTTACCGAACGGAATACAGTGTCTGTTTCCCAGACAAATAATGCACTGGTTATGTTCTTTCATAACTAGTGCAGCAAGGCAATGGAGAACTTCTAATGGCATTCGTTCAGTTTTCAAAAGTGTCTCTTGCATTTGGAGACCGTGACATATTAAAGGATGTTTCCGTGAATCTTCAGACGGGAACAAAAGCCGCTTTGACTGGTGCAAACGGAGCTGGAAAATCTACACTCATCAATATTATGGCAGGTCTTTCCGTTCCCGACAGTGGCGAAAGGATTGCCCAAAAAGATGCCCGCATCGCATATCTTCCCCAGAGTGGTCTTGTCCATCACGGCTGTTCCTTGAAGGAAGAAGCCGACAAAGCCTTTGAGTATGGCTATGTCATGCAAAAGCAGATTGACGATTTGGGAGAATCAATGAAAGCATCTCCCGAAAATGCCGACAAGTTGGCTATTGCACAAAGTGAATTGTTGAACAAGCTGAATGAGTCAGGATGGTATAGGCGGGATGTACTTGCCGAGCAAGTTCTGCTGGGACTCGGTTTTAGCAGGGATGATTTTTCAAAGCAGACTGACGAGTTTTCTGGCGGATGGCAGATGCGCATTGCCCTTGCAAAGGCCTTGATGTGTGAGCCTGATATTCTTTTGCTTGATGAACCGACAAACTATCTTGACATTGAAGCTCGAAACTGGCTTGAAAAGTTTTTGCAGGAGTTCCACGGAGGCTTTCTTCTTGTCAGCCACGACCGTTATTTTCTTGACCACACAATAAACGAAGTGTACGAGCTGTTCAACGGTGACTTAAAGCGATATACCGGGAACTTTTCTCATTATGAAGAAGTTCGCAAGGTTGAACTGGACACGCTGATTGCACAGTATGAACAGCAACAGCAGGAAATTCAGCATCTGGAAGAGTATATACGCCGCTTTGGTGCAAAGGCAACAAAAGCTGCACAAGCTCAGGAACGTCAGAAAATGCTGGATAAGATTGTTCGCATTGAAATTCCTGAAAACTTAAAGAAGATTCATTTCTCGTTTCCTCCGGCACCTCATTCAGGTCAACTGGTTTTGACGCTGGAACAAATATGCAAGAACTATGGTGGTCCGGCCGTCATCAATAACCTTGATTTTGTACTTGAAAAAGGAGAACGTCTTGTTGTCGCAGGACGGAACGGAGCTGGAAAATCAACATTGCTGCGCATTCTTGCCGGTGTGGATTCCGACTTTACGGGACAGGTCAAACTTGGAAGCGGAGTTTCCGTTGGATATTTCTCGCAGGACAGTGCAGAAAAAATAACTGGTTCGGAAACAATTCTTGAACGATTGGAAAATGAAGCTCCGCTGGAACTGGTGCCGAAAATGCGCGATATGCTGGGTGCATTTCTGTTTAGGGGTGATGATGTGTTCAAGAGCATCAACGTTCTTTCTGGTGGGGAAAAGAGCCGCATTGCACTGCTGGAACTGCTGCTCAAACCGGTAAATCTGCTCATTCTTGACGAACCGACAAACCACTTGGACATGCACTCAAAAGACGTTCTTTTGGATGCCCTAAAGGATTTCGGCGGTACGGTCGTATTCGTAAGCCATGATCGAGGCTTTATTGAAGACCTTGCAACAAAGGTTCTTGAATTGCATCCTGGAACATACCGTGTATTCCCCGGTGACTACAAGTACTACATGCAGCGCCTCGAAGACGAAGCAAACGGCATCGTGTCTTCTCCTTCCAATGCGATGCAGGCCTCCAATGGAACTGGTGGAGTTGCTCCGGCAGATGCTAAAGCAAGTGCAACCAAGTTGTCATGGGAAGAACAGAAAAAAGCTCAGTCTGAACGCCGCAAGCTTGAAAAAGAGGTTGAAAAGATTGAGGGGCTTATAGCAAGCGCAGAATCAAAAAAAACGGAGCTGGAAAACCAGATGGCAAACCCGGATGTCTATTCAAACGGAGAAAAGGCTAAGGCTGTGCAAAAGCAGATTGATGATGTCGCAGCCAAGCTGGAGCAGTTGAATGCAGACTGGGAAGCTGCGGCAGAACGTCTTGATGCCGTATTGTAGAACAGTACAAATGTCATGGATTGACACGCGTTGACCTCGGTTGTATTATAAAACTGTTCAGAATCGATTTTGTTCGGAACATATTTTCCTTTCGGAGGCTGAAATGAAGGTTTTAGTTATCGGTGGTGCGGGATATATTGGTAGCCATGTTGTAAAAGAACTTATGGCAAAAGGTCATAAAGTAACTGTATTCGACAACCTTTCAAGCGGTCTTGTGCAGAACCTTTTTGAAGAAAATGATTTCATTGCAGGTGACATTCTTCATCCAGAAAATCTTGATGCTGCTTTTGCACGTGGTTTTGATGCATTTATCCATCTTGCTGCATTCAAGGCTGCAGGTGAATCCATGATTGTTCCTGAAAAGTATTCCATAAACAACATTAATGGAACTCTGAATATCTTGAATGCTGCTGTTGCCCACAATTGCAAGATAATGGTATTTTCTTCAAGTGCTGCCGTTTTTGGAGAGCCTCAGTATCAGCCATTGGATGAAAATCATCCAAAAAATCCAGAGAATTACTATGGATTTACCAAGCTGAAAATAGAAGAATTCATGGGCTGGTATGACAAGCTCAAAGGGCTAAAGTTTGCTGCCCTGCGGTATTTTAATGCTGCCGGTTATGATCCAGAAGGCGTTCTGTACGGTTTGGAGCGTAATCCTGCAAACTTGTTGCCTGTCATGATGGAAGTAGCCTGCGGAAAGCGTGAAAAGATTAACATCTTTGGCAATGACTATGACACTCGTGACGGAACATGCATTCGTGATTACATACATGTAACAGATCTTGCTGTCGCTCATGTCATGGCATTGGAATACATTGCAAAAGAACAGAAGAGTCTTACTTTGAATCTTGGAACGGGGAATGGCATTACCGTAACGGAAATGCTTGAAGCTACTCGCCGCATTACAAAGCAGGAAATCAAGGCTGAGTATGTCGGTCGTCGTGCAGGAGATCCTGCTCAGCTGACAGCATCATCTTCCCTTGCAAAAGAGGTGCTTGGATGGGAACCAAAGTATTCCGATGTTGACACGCTTATACGTTCTACATGGAATGCGTACCAGAAATATTTTTCTAAGCATAAATAATGTGTAAAGGGAGTCGAAACAAACAGAAGTTTTTCGAAGTTCCTTAAAGGAAAAGCGGTGGAAATATCCACCGCTTTTTTATAATACAGCATTGAGAAACTGCAAAAGCAGCCCCGTTACATGAAGTACAACCCGAGCACTGAAGAAAATCCCCTTTGTTAGTGTTTATAATACAGCATTGAGAAACTGCAAAGCAGCACCATTACAAGAAGAACAACTTAAGCAGTGAATAAAGCCTCTCTGTCAGTGTTTATAATACAGCATTGAGAAACTGCAAAAGCAGCCCCGTTACATGAAGTACAACCTAAGCACTGAAGAAAAACCCCTTTGTTAGCGTTTATAATACAGCATTGAGAAACTGCAAAAGCAGCCCCGTTACATGAAGTACAACCCGAGCACTGAAGAAAATCCCCTTTGTCAGTGTTTATAATACAGCATTGAGAAACTGCTTTAGGCGCTCCGACTGAGGATTTTCAAAAATCTGTTGGGGTGTGCCGCTTTCAGCGATGATGCCGCTGTCCATAAACAGTACGCGTGTTGCAACTTCGCGTGCAAAGCCCATTTCATGAGTTACAACGGCCATTGTCATGCCTTCCTGTGCCAAATCCTTCATGAGCGAAAGTACTTCGCCCACCATTTCGGGATCGAGTGCAGAAGTCGGCTCGTCAAACAGAATCACATCTGGATTCATTGCAAGCGTACGGACGATGGCAATTCGCTGTTTTTGTCCACCGGAAAGGCTTGAAGGATATGCTGCCGCCTTGTCGGCAAGTCCGATGCGCTCCAGCAACTGCATTGCCTGTTCGTCTGCCTGCTCTTTTGTCTGCAATTTTTGCATGACAGGGGCGAGTGTTATGTTTTGAAGCACCGTCAGATGTGGAAACAGATTGAAATGCTGGAACACCATGCCCATCTTTCTGCGAATCTTGTTGATGTCCGTGTTTTTATCTGTAATGTCCGTTCCATCGAATATGATGTTGCCGGAATCGGGTTCCTCCAAAAGATTCAGGCAGCGTAGAAACGTGCTTTTTCCTGCTCCCGACGGTCCAATGATGACAATCTTTTCTCCATTTTGGATTGTCTGTGAAATGTCATTTAGTATGACGTTGTTTCCGAAGCGTTTTGTAAGATGCTTAACTTCTATCACTGCGGGCCATCCTTTTTTCAAAAATAGAGAATATCCGTGTCAGACCGAGCGTGAGCGTAAGATAAATTGCTGCACAGGAAAGCAACGGAATCCATGCATTGTATGTTGCATTGCGGATGTTGTCGCAGGCTTTCTGCAGGTCAACTACGGCAATAAAGCTTGCTACAGATGTTTCCTTTATGAGTGCAATGAATTCGCTTGTGAATGTAGGAAGGATAGTTCGAAACGCTTGGGGCAGAATTATCTTTGCCATTGTCTGAGACCAGCTTAGTCCAAGAGAGCGTCCTGCTTCCATCTGTCCTGCATCCACTCCCTGTATGCCGGCACGGAAAATTTCCGTACAATATGCACCTGAATTGATGCCGAAGGAGATGATGGCGACCAAAATGGCATTGCTCACTCCCATGGGCGAAAAGATGACGAAGTAAAAAATCATCAGCTGTGTTGCCATGGGAATGCCGCGAATGATTGTTGTGTACACGGTTGCAATGCCTTTCAGCACTTTGTTTTTGGAAATCTTGAACAGGGCAAAGGTGCAACCCAATATTGAACCTATGAGTACTGCACACAGCGCAATGAGAAGCGTTGTACCCAATCCTCGCGGAATGAGTTTCCAGCGTCCGTTTGCGAGCATTGTGCCATAGAATGTCTGCCACATCTTTGTCCTCCTGAAAGACTCTTATTTGTGGATGATGATTACCTGATTTGAAACGAAATAGGGATCTGAGAAATCCACGTTCTTGCGGCGTTCGTCTGTAGCCGTCATGCCAGCTGCAATAAAGTCGATTGCTCCAGACTGAAGGGCTGCAATGAGTCCGTCAAAATTCATGTCTACAACTTGAAGCTTTGCACCGTAATCCTTTGCAATGTACTGGCTCATGGTAATGTCGAATCCGATTGGATCTGCACCTTCTGTGTACTCGAATGGAGGGAACGATGCATTTGTTCCCATCTTTACAGTCTTGCTGCCTTCTGTCAGAATTTCAGACGGAACGACAATGTTTCCATCGATAGGCATGAATGCATTTACCAATGCTTCATAACGTCCGTCAGATTTCATTGCAGAAATGGTTGCATTTATGGAAGAGAGCAGCTGGGAGTCTCCTTTGCGAACGGCAATTGCATATTCTTCCGTTGCAAACTTGTCGTTTACAATGACTAGATCAGGATTTCGCTTTACGATTTGCTGTGCAGGAAGTTCATCGAGAACGATTGCATCGATTGAACCGTTTTTGAGTGCGAGCGAAGCATCAATGCCTGTTTTGAATGACTTTACATCTGCATTCGGGATGTTTTCCTGAATGTACATTTCACCCGTTGTTCCAGCCTGGCATCCTATCTTTTTTCCATTAAGGTCAGCTGCTGAGTTGATGATGACCTTTTCTTTTTTTGAACATCCTGTTGCGGCAAGGAGCATGGCTGCTGCCAGCACGGAGCACAATGCCGTGCATGCTGATTTTTTCATAGTAAACCTCATTGTATCAGTTAAAATAAAAAAAGACAAAGAAATCCTCGTCAGACTCCTTTGTCATCTGATACATTAGTATAAGGATAAAGACGCTTTTAGTCAATGAGCTACGGCCGGCTTTTAGCCAATGTAGCACCAGGGGATGCTTTCCTGCATGCATCGATAACCTTTGGAAAAAACACTTTCATTTTGTGCAAATTGCCTTTCTTGCTTTAAAAAATGGTGGTAAAATAGATACTAAGAAGATTCCGAAGGAGTATCATAATGGCAGAGCAAACACAGGACATCAACGCTACTATAGGACACAAGACTTTTTTTGTGGGTGCTGACACAACCAT
Organism: Treponema sp.; assembly: GCA_017476165.1. Taxonomy (GTDB): domain Bacteria; phylum Spirochaetota; class Spirochaetia; order Treponematales; family Treponemataceae; genus Treponema_D. The sequence goes on from JAFVDR010000097.1 coordinate 12,983, forward strand.
ACTGCCGGAAACCTTTCTTGAAGACTTGGTTGCCTATGGTTTTGAAGCATACCGCATTCAGGAGTCTTCTGCAAAAGTCCTTCAGCAAAAACTGGAATTGACAGCCCAGCTGTTTCCGAATTCGTTTTTTTTCTTTTACATAGACATGCCTCTTACCGGGCTAAAATGGCAGGAAATCATTCAGCAGTTCACCGAAAGCCACGTGGAGGATGCAAGTTCCGGTCTGTTGTATACCAAACGTTCCACCGAAAACGATTGCCTTCTGATTGAACGGCGATACAAAAGCATGAATTTGAAATGCGGAGCAATTGAGCTTGGCCTTAAGCGCACGCAGAATTTTCCCCTCTTTCTGGTGCAGCTTGAAAAGTGCGGGGCACGAGGCAAGCGAAAGAACATCCGCGTGCATTGCGGTGCTTCAAGCACGGTGACTTTTTTCATACGCGAAGCAAACAAGAGGATCTCTGCTGCCATGATGGATTTTAGCATCAATCATTTTTCGTGCATCATCAGCAAAGACGATGAAATGCCTCCATACGATACCTATGAAGATGTTTTGGTTCAGACCAGCGGCATTCGCTTTAGAACAAACTGCAAGCGGATTATGGATCGAGACTCAGCGTCTGGCCGACTGTGCGTGTTTGTGTTTTTGCAGAAGAACGGTGTGCCTGGCTTGGGCGATGATACAAAATTTAAGGTGCAGTCTAAAATCTATGAGCTTGCAACAGACCCTATCAGGCTTCAACAGCAGGAAGCCTACTCAGTGTTCCTTAAGTACAAGCGCGAAGACATTCCTCTGGAAGCGGTGTGTGCCCAGGCGATGCAGGAATATCGTCTTGCAAAGAAAAAAGAACAGGAACAGGAACACGTACAGGATAAGGAAAAGGAAGCGTCTCCTTCGTAATGCAATAGGTGCTTGCCTTATATTGTGTTGCAATTTATCGTTTGATGTTCGGCACAACTTCTGCCAGTACTATGGCACAGAAGATAAGGACGCATCCTGCTATCATTCTGAGTGTAAGATGTTCCTGCAGCAAGAGCGTGGAAAACAGCACTCCGAATACAGATTCCAGCGAAAGAAACAGCGACGCAAGTGCAGGGGGAACATATTTCAAGCATACATTTTGCAATACAAAGCCTACAAGCGTGCTGAACATTCCCAAGTATAGCATTGAAAGCACTACCTGAGGAGTGCATAATCCCTGCACTGGCAAAGGACCGTCGATGATCGGTGCACACAGCCATGAAAATGCAGAGGTGAAGGCAAACTGCAGTACCGTAAGCAGGAGAGGGTCATCTTTTCTGTTGCAGTGTGCCGTGGAAATGATGTGGAGGGCGTAAAATACTCCGCAAACCAACGTGAGCATGTCGCCTTTGTTCATTGTAAAAAGACTTCCGTCTGCGTTGTTCAGTGCGAGCAATCCTATGCCAGTGACTGACAAAAGTGCAGCAATGAACACGTAGGAGTGCGGACGTTTCTTGTACAAAGGCCAGCAGAAAAGGGGAATGAGAATGACATATATGGTCGTAAGGAAAGCATTTTTGCCCGCAGTGGTATAGTTGCATCCGATGGTTTGCGTTATGTAACCTGCGCACAGGAAAAGTCCTGTTGCTGCTCCATGCTTCCAGTATGTAGCAGTAAGTTTCGAAAACTTTTTTACACAGCACAGGGCAAGCAAGACGGCTGCAATGGTAAACCTGAAAGCAACCATCCAGACTGCCCCTATGTGTGCAAGACTGTCCTTGACAATGACAAATGCAAACCCCCAGATGGCGGCAGTCATGATGAGCCCCATGCTGGAGGTTGTTTTCTGCAGTTTGGAAAAGAGAGATCCAGTGTTGCTGGTCATGTTTTTATTCATGACCAGTATCATCTACTTTATCTGAATTTTTTTCAAGTGCCAGATGTCGCGTACATAGTCTTCGATTGTACGGTCACTGGAGAACTTGCCGCTGTTTGCAATGTTCATCAAGATCATTTTTGCCCAGCTCTTCTTGTCTGCGTACAGCTTTGCAAGTTTTTCCTGAGCCTGAACATACGAATCAAAGTCTGCAAGAATAAAGTATACGTCTGGTCTCTGACCTTCAACACCGTATACGATAGAATCGTGGATTTCCTTGAACAGCAAGCCTGACTTGTCGTACGTACCGTCTACGAGCTGGTTTACAACCTTTGCAAGTGCCGGATTCCTGTCCAGATACTTCTGAGGATTGTATGAATGCTCCTGGTTTATCTTGATGATTTCGTCTGATGTCAAACCAAATATAACGGCATTATCTTTTCCTGCTGACTCTACAATTTCAATGTTTGCACCGTCAAGCGTACCGATCGTCAAAGCCCCGTTCATCATGAACTTCATGTTTGAAGATCCTGAAGCTTCGTATCCTGCCGTAGAAATCTGCTCTGATACATCGCTTGCAGGAATGATTTTTTCTGCAACAGAAACGCGGTAGTTTTCTACGAACACGACGCGGAGTTTTCCACCTACGCGGCGGTCTGTGTTTACCCTGTCAGCTACCGTGTTGATCAGCTTGATGATGGCCTTTGCACGGCGGTAACCGGAAGCAGCCTTTGCACCAAAAATGAATGTACGAGGAGGTGGATTGAAAGATGGATCTTCAACAATCCTGTTGTACAGGTACATGATGTGGAAAATGTTCAAGAGCTGACGCTTGTATTCATGCAAGCGCTTGACCTGTGTGTCAAAGATGCTTTCTGGATCAAGGAATTCATTCTGCGTGTGCTTAAGGTAGTTTGCAAGAGATTCCTTGTTGTGCAGCTTGATGTCCATGAGCTTGTTGAGGGACTCTTCATCGTTGATATATTTTTCAAGCCCCTTAAGCTTTGACAAATCCGTTTCCCATCCGTGGCCAATCCTTTCTGTAATGAATTCGGCCAGTTCTGGGTTTGCATTCAACAGCCAGCGGCGCTGGGTAACACCGTTTGTCTTGTTGTTGAATTTTTCAGGATAGATGGTGTTCCAGTCTTTCAGTTCCTGCTCTTTCAAGAGTTTTGTATGCAGCTCTGCAACGCCGTTTACGCTGAAGCCTGCATGAATTGCAAGCCATGCCATGTAGATTTTTCCGTCATGGATGATTGCCATGTGGTTTTGCTTTGCATAGTCGTTGGGGAATTTTTGGCGCAGTTCGATGATAAAGCGGCGGTTGATTTCTTCAACAATCTGGTAAATGCGTGGCAGCAGGTTCTTGAATGTTTCGATAGGCCACTTTTCAAGTGCTTCTGCAAGGATTGTATGGTTTGTGTATGCAAATGTCTTTGTAACGACGCTCCATGCGTCATCCCATCCTACATTGTATTCGTCAAGCAGGATTCTCATCAGTTCTGGAATGGCAACGACAGGATGTGTATCGTTCAGCTGGATGACATGGTAGTCCGGGAACTTTGAAAAATCAGTGCCAATCGTCATGACGAAATGATGTACAAGATCCTGGAGTGATGCAGATGTAAAGAAGTACTGCTGCCTCAGGCGGAGTTCCTTTCCCAATGGACCGTTGTCGTTTGGATACAAAACGCGCGTAATGTTTTCAGCGCTGTTCTGTCGTTCTACGGCGCGGTTGTACTGCATGTCGTTGAACAGCTGCAAGTCGAATCCATTAGGGCTTGTTGCCTGCCACAGGCGGAGCGTGTTGACAGTCTTGCAGCCGAAACCTACGATAGGCATGTCGTAAGGTGTTGCCGTTACTTCTTCTGCATTTTCAATGTAGAACCTGTCCTGTCCGTCAGGAGTTTTGCCGTATTTGATTTCGCCGCCGAACTTAACGGTAACGGCAAGGTCACTTCTCTTGATTTCCCATGGATCCCGGTGGCGAAGCCAGTTGTCTGGATATTCTACCTGTTCTCCATTTTCGATGTGCTGTTCAAACATTCCGTATTCATAGCGGATTCCATAGCCGTGTCCAGGATATTCAAGTGTTGCAAGGCTGTCAAGGAAACATGCTGCAAGGCGTCCAAGACCACCGTTTCCAAGACCTGCATCAGGCTCTTCATCTTCTACCAAATCAAGGTTGATGTTCATGCCCTTTAGAACTTCGCGGACGGATTCGTTAATCTGTGCATTAATGAGGTTATTGCTCAGTGCACGTCCCATAAGGAATTCTGCACTCAGGTAATACAGCTGTTTTGTAGGCTTTGCATCATAGGTGCGGCGAGTTTCCATCCAGTTCGGCATGATGATTTCAAGGGCACTGGCACTTACTGCGTCAAACAGGTCATGCTTTGTTGCCTGCGTAATGTCCTTGCCGTACTGTCTGCGAAGACGTGCCGTAAGGCTTTCCTTGAATGAATTTGCGTCAAAAACCATTTTTTCCTCCATAAGTGGTCATCGCTTTTATTTAGCAATCAATATAATTAACGAGTTTGCCGGAATGACATAATGTTCCTGCTCTCGAAGCTGCTCCAGATGTTCTTCATCCATAAGTGATTTGTCAGAATCATCAGATGTGTCTGCAATCAAATACCATTTTTTGCCCGAAAGCGGTGTCGGTATTGTGACCATAATGTCCTGCCTGTCGGTGTTTGCGGCAATGTAGAAATCGCAGTCTTCCTTGCCGTTCTTGTTCTTGCAGTACTGTCCGAACAGGCAGAATGCAAGGAATCGGGAAAGATCGTTCCAGTCTGGGTTGCTGCCGTCTGCATTGTACCACTGAATGTCTGGTACAGAACCTGCTTTTTGCCCCATAAAGAACGTACTCCGCCTGAATACGGCGTGGTTCTTTCTGAGCCGTATTGCCCTTTTCGTAAAGTCGAGGATGGATTTGTTTTTTTCCACTTGAGTCCAGTCAAACCAGCTCATTTCGTTGTCCTGGCAGTAGGCATTGTTGTTGCCGTGCTGGCTCCTGCGGAATTCGTCGCCACCCAGCAACATCGGTGTTCCCTGAGAGATGAGCAGTGTCAGAATGAAGTTCTTCATCTGCTTGTTCCTCATTTTTTCAATGAATGGATTTGCAGTAGGACCTTCGTAGCCGTGGTTGTAGCTCCAGTTGCTGTCGCTGCCGTCCCTGTTGTCTTCACCATTTTCATCGTTGTGCTTGTGATTGTAGCTAACAAGGTCGTTCATTGTGAAACCATCGTGACATGAAACAAAGTTTATGCTGTGGTTCGGACTTCTGCCTGATGCTGTGTACAAATCGCTTGAACCTGATATGCGCGTGGCAGCACTTGTTGAAGCCTGCTCGTCTCCGCGCCAGAACCGTCTGATTTCATCTCTGAATTTGTCATTCCATTCTGCCCATCTGCCGCCAGGAAAGCATCCTACATGGTATGCTCCTCCTGCATCCCATGGTTCTGCAATGATTTTTGTTTTCGCCAAAATGGGATCTTCAGAAATTGCTTGTGTAAGTGCAGGCATGCACGGGATGCTTCCGTCGGGATTCCTTGTCAGGATTGAAGCAAGGTCGAATCGGAAGCCGTCAATATGATAGTTCAGCACCCAGTGTCGCAGGCAGTCGATGATAAAGGATCTTACGATTGGGTGGTTGCAGTTGAACGTATTTCCGCAGCCGGAATAATTCATGTAGTATTCCTTGTGGCTGCCTACCAGCATGTAGTACACGCTGTTTTCAATGCCTCTGAAACTGATGGCGACACCATGTTCATTTCCTTCTGCCGTATGGTTGAAAACGACATCCAGAATGATTTCAATGCCTGCTCTGTGCAGTTCCTTTACCAGACGCTTGAATTCAGCAACGACTCCTCCTGGTGTCTGATCCGCAGCAAAGCTTGCTTTCGGGGCAAAAAAGGCTGTCGTGCTGTACCCCCAGTAGTTTTTCATGCGTTCGCCTGTGCGGGGATTGATGTTTGTATTTTCAAATTCATCGAATTCAAACAACGGCAGCATTTCTACCGCTGTAATGCCTAAATCCTTGAGGTATGGAATCTTTTCGATGAATCCATCAAATGTTCCTGGATTATGTACGCCTGAATCTTTGCCAGCCGTAAAGCCCTTTGCGTGTACTTCGTAGATGATGCTTTCGTGCAGCGGTCTGTTGATTGGCTTGTCGCCTTCCCAGTCAAAGCTGCTGTCGTCTACGACAACACATTTCGGAAAGTTGAACGGATGCTTGCATTCCGCATGGGCTATGTCGGATGTATCGACAGGAGGCCGATAATTTTTTGGAAGGTTCAGGAATATTGACTCTGGAGTCAAAGCTTTTGCATAAGGGTCAAGAAGAAAATCTTTTACGTTGAAACGGTGTCCCTCTGCAGGTTTGAAAGGGCCATCTACTTGATACAGATACATGGCTCCCGGTTTGAGGTTTGGCACGAAGACATGCCATATATCCCCCGTTTTGTTTGTTTCGGGATTCAATTCTATGCAGTCAGACGGTTCTTTGTCTCCTGCATCTTTAAACAAGTTTATGATTACTCTTGTGCCGTTTCTGCTGAATATTGCAAAATTCACGCCGCCATCCCTGGGTTCAGCACCCAGTGGGAAAGGACGTCCCGGCAAGGTATCTTCTATATTCATAGAACCATTATAACAGATAGTCTTCATTTTTGCCAAATAAAAAAGCAAAATTCGTAAATTTAAGATAGTTTAAGAGGAAATTTGTTTGAAAAATGAATGAAAACATCGCATTTTACAGCATTGACGTGGAAACCGGCTTGTTCTGCCTAAAGAATGCTCGATCCAGTGTGTGTGGAACAGACGATCCAGTGTGTGTGGAACAGACGATCCAGTGTGTGTGGAACAGACGATCCAGTGTGTGTGGAACGAATCGGTCTATTTCGATGAAACGAAGCGTTGCACCTTGTACAATTGTGCATACTTTGGTATAGTTTTCCAAAGAAAGGCAGTGCTTGCAAGCAATTGCCCTAATGGGAGTAGATTATGAAAAAAAATGTTTTGGCTTTTTTGGTCATGATGTTTTGTTTGTCAGCGTTAGGAGCAGAACACGTCAAGTTTTCTGTTGATGGAACGGAACGCTGCTACAATCAACTGAGAATCGTAAACTGTACAGGCCAGGAGTTCGACTGCACTGCATACGTGCTTGAAAAACGAGGAGAATCGTTTATTGCGAGTGCACCCCTTGGCGTTTTTCACTTGAAAAACGGAAATGAATATGATTCATGTACAAAACTCATTTACAAGGGAACGAACATCGGCATTGACATTCCTGAATCTGCAGGACAGGTTTCTTATGTCGTGTCTTACAAGGATTATCCTCTGTTTGATATCATTGAAGTTTCTCTGTTTGACGGCGAAAGTCTTTTAGGAAAAGAATTCTAATTTGAAATTCCTCCGTATTTCAGTCTTCGTAGTCCTTTCCATTCTGCTTGTTGCCGGATGTGCTACAAGTAGAATGGAAAAAGCCCCTTCGCACACTGTTCTGTATGCCATGGAAGATGGTGAATGGGGGAATCGTGCAAAAATTGTTCCTTGGAAAAACTATTCCGAGCAATGCCGCATTTCCCGTAGTCTGTTTAAGCAAACGGGAAAATCCTTGAACTATTACATTCATGCAGACGATGAAAACCGAATTGTATATCTGATATTTGAAGATTCCCACAGTGTGTCTGATTGGGTGAACGATTTTGACTACAAGGCCGTTTCGTATGAACATCCTCCGTATACAATTGCCGTTCACGGCGGCTTTGTACATGTGTGGCAGTCTGGATGTCAGACGGTAATGCAGGAACTGGAAGAACAGCTGACAGAACATCCGTCATACCAGATCGTTATTACAGGTTGGAGCATGGGAGGTGCGTTTGCTCATCTTGCTTCCGAAGAACTAAACTGGCGCACTCGTACAGACAAGTCTGACCCAGTGACGGGTAAAAAAGCAATTCTTGTTACGTATGGGTGCCCCCGCCTGCTGTACGGTTCGGAAATGGCAGATTACTTTTCTTTGTGCGTAAGGGCGTGCTACAATTTCGCCCACGTCAGGGATGGCTTTGCAAGGCTTCCTCCTGAATCGTGGCGTTTTTTTGTTCCCAATCGGATTCAAGTCGGTCAGAACGATGCCAGTAAGGAAATGGCGCATGTGCGGTATGGTGAAAAAGAAGTGTATGACGGCATTCATGTCAACGATGCATACATGCAGACGGATGAGAATGTCAGCATTCCGGTCAATGCTGACAATGCTCACTCGCCTTAAACTGCCGTTTTTTTTGAAACAGGTCTAATATTTGAGCGAAAATGTTTTTTCTTCGGACAGTGTCAGGAATTCTACCAATGGGAGCGAGAATGTTTCTTTTTTTCCTTCAGGAGATTCCAGCGTTATCGTGATGTCTGATTTTTCCAGTTCAGTTGCAAAGGTTTGTCCGTAGATGGCACTGATGACTCCCAGATATTCTTCTTGCGACAGCTGTTCTCCTGTGAATACAGGAGCTGCGAGCATGTCCATGTATGCCATGAATTCATCTGGCAGCGATGAGGCAAAAGCCTTCATGTCCTTTGGCGAAAGGTTTACGATGAGCTGGCGGTCTTTTCTTAGCACGACATTCTGCGTTGCGACAGGAAGCACTGTTCCTGCAAGCATGAAAGAGTCGTCTCCTGTAGCTTTTGCCTTGACATTGTAAAACGTATTGTCTTTCATGCCGTTTTTCATGCGGGCAAGCGTGTCGCTGTCGTTAAAGGGAATACCGTACATGTCGAGCATGCTCTTCAAGGTTTCTCCGGCCTTTATGTTGAATTCCATGTCAACGCGGTTGTCTGTACGCGATTTTATGGTTATGGAAGGCGTACAGCTTGTAACGGCAAATAAAATGAGTAGATAAACGAGCGAATACAGGTATTTTATTTTCTTCATACAGAAAGAATAACAATCTTATGGCTCGTAGATTACAGTTTTTAGTAAAACTATAATTCTAGTTTTTCTATTTTATGCTTTCTGCAAGTTTGGCGGTCTTGTAATTGTTTGTTATCATTCTGTAAGTTCCTAATGTTACAAACAAAGGTCCAAGTCCCAAATCTGGCAACAGACCTTTTATAAATTCAATGTCTGTGAACATGTATGGAGTTATTAAAAGGAATGTTTGCAATGCAAGCTTTGGCTCTCCCTTAAGGCTTGGAGTTTCTTTGATGAACTCCAAAAATAAACCTGCATACTGAGCCAAAATGAATGCAATTACAATAGCAACAACATTAAGGATAATTCCTTTTCTTGTAAATTTTCCTTGTGCCATTTCATAACCTTTGAATGCACAGTATGCAATAAAAAGACCTGCAATTGATGCGTAGAAACCTATTGCGCCTAAAACTATCCATAATGCAGAACCTAGTATTGCTCCTACAAGGCTGAAAATAAAGCCCTTTACATAATTTGTGTTTGCATTCTTGCTTGCTTCAAAGTTCTTTATGGCCTTTGAGCCACATTCTTCGCAAAGTAGTGAGTATGAATTGTTACTTATATAATATGAAAGATATTCTGTGTTTTCGCAGTTTCCACAGACGCACCTGCCTTCAACTTCTTCAAGATTTGAACACAGACCTTTTAAAAATGTGCTTATGTCGTCTGTTTCATCTTCACTTTCTTCATATATAATGCTTATTTTATTTTCAAATTTTGAATAGTCTTTAATATTTTCCAAATTGTCAAGATATTCAAAGAGTTTGCTTTTTTCTGTATTAGGGGCAAGGTTTAATGATACAATCAGTTCTTCTTCTGAGTCCTGTTTATCCTGTATTTCAAAATAATATCTCCCTATTTTGCCAAGCCAATTAATGCCTATCTTTTTAAAACCAAGTCCATTTAATTTTTCTAAGTGTGTGTTATTCATTTCTCGACTTTAGCATAATTATGCATTACTGACAACAGAATTTGTAACCTTATTCATAAGTTATCGTTTTCTATAAATAGGGGCACCCCTATATTTAAAAGAGAGGCTAGTTATGAAGCTTTTAAAAAATTTGTTGGCAGCAACCGTTGCCTTAGTGCTGACCTCCGCAGTCAGTGTATTTGCGGAAAAGACACCTATAGATGATTTGTACCAGTACAAACTTGACAACGGACTTTCATTGTTTGTAGCAGAAAATCATTCAGTTCCACTTGTCTATATAGAGATTGCTGTAAAGGCTGGTGCTACAACTCAGACTCCTGAGACTGCAGGTTTGTTCCACTTATACGAGCATATGATGTTCAAGGGTAATGAGCTTTATACGAGCTCTGCTGCTGTACAGCGTGCTGTAAAGGATATGGGAGTTTCAAAATGGAACGCATACACAGAAATTGACTGTGTTCATTATTATTTTACATTGCCATCTGATCAGCTTGAAAATGGCATGGCATTCTGGAATGCTGCAATTCGTGCTCCTCTTATGAACGAGCAGGAATTGGAAAATGAAAAGAAAGTCGTGCTGTCTGAAATAGAGGGTGACTCTAAAACTTCTTCGGATTGGATTTCACAATATATGAATTTTACAATGTTTCCTGAAGTTCCGTACCGTTTTGATACGGCTGGTTCTCTGAATGTTGTAAAGAATGCAACTGTTGCACAGATGCGTGACATGCAGAGTAAGTATTACATTCCTGCAAATTCTGCATTATTTATTGGTGGAGACGTTATGCCAGAAGAAGTTTACGACATGACGAAAAAGATTTTTGGAACTTGGAGTAACAATGGCAACAAAGTTCCTGAACTTCCGCCGCAGCCAAGCAAGTCACCTCTTGAAACAAGACAAAAGTCTGCTTTTGTTTTAAATTCAGATTACTTTAGAGGTGAGGTTGACTACGTATTTCGTGGTCCAGATTTAGGCTTTGATGAAAAGGATTCTTATATTGCTTCTTATCTTGCTGTTTTGTTGAATGAAGGTCAGGAGGATTTTAAACAGAGTTTGATAAAGCAGAAGCATTATCAATTTTATGATGTTGATGATATAACTGTTTCTTATAAGGCTCGTCGCGCAGGAAGTCTTTTTTTTATAAATCTTATTCCGGGTGCGAATTCTAATTATCTTACTATTACTACAGAATGTCCTCCTGCTGTTGCACAGGATGTTTTATATAAAGAAATTGTAAACAATCTTATTCCGTCTGTTGTTAGTAAAAAGTATGCATTTTCACCAGAAAAGAAAGAATTGATTATAAATAGAATGAAGGCTTCTGATTTGAAGAAGACACAGTCATCAGAAGGTCTTTTGTCTTTAATAAGAAGCTATTGGGCAAGTGCGTCTGTGGACTATTATTATAATTATTATGATAATATTCGTAATGTTACCAGAGAAGATGCCATTGAATGGGTAAAAAAGTATATTACAAATGAGTCTCCTTTAACTCTTTGTATTGAAACTTCTAGGAGGTTTGACGGAGCAAGGCGTATGGGAGCTGCTGGGGATGTAAAGACATGGCTAAGTGGTTATGATATTATAGAGAAAAAGAATAAGGATTCTATTTGGTATAAAAATAAGAAGTTTGCTCCTGATCCTGATAAAATAGCAAAAGAAACTGCTGTTCCTAAGAAGTCAAAAATTTATGTTCCGACTGGGGATTTCGCTGCCTCAAAGAAGTATATGGTCTGGGAACCTCCTAAAATTGATACTAGATATCTTAAGAATAAAATTCCTGTACATTTTTTGAATGATAAAGATAAGAAGGTAAATTTTATACATATTGGTGTACGTGGAGGCCCGACTTATATAGATTCTGTAGAATTTTCTGGATTGGAAAAGGTTATGTTTGAGTCTATGACTCTGTGGTCTCGCGTATATAATCAGGAATCTCGAAAAAGAATTCTTGCCGAATCACGTTCTTCCATTTATGCATCAACATTTAGGGAAGGTAGTGTGTATTCTCTTGGAACAACAGATATGTTTTTGACTAAAACTCTCCCCATATATTTGGATGGTTTTATGCATCCCTCGTTTAAGACTGCTATGCCTACTGCTACTGTAAATTGTGCAAAGGAAGATGTTTGGCCTGCAAAGTCTGAGCCTATTTCTTTTTTAAATAGTAAGATATATGAACAATTTACAAAAGGACATCCATATGAAAAGTCAAATACAATGACAGATGTATCAGCTAATTTTGTATCTGGTAAAGGGGAAAAAAAATGGGAAGATGCAATTTCTACTTTGTATAATGACATTATTCGTCCTGAAAATATCTTTGTGGTTGTTACTGGTAATGTTGATGCAGATATGCTTATGGATGAATTTGAGAAAACTCTTGGTACTATTACAGAAACTACAAGCAAGACTAGTAAAGATAAAAAAGCTAATAAAAAGAAAAATCGTGATAATGAGGCTTTACAGGCAGAACTAGCTGGTGTTGTCCCACCGTATACCATTTCTGGCGAGGATGAGGTATTCACTCTTGCTTCAATACCTGCAGGAACTGGTTATGCTATGCAAGTTGTATCTGCCCCATCTGTAGAAAGTGATGATTATCTTCCTTCTTTGATTGCTGCGGATATGTACAATGACCTTCTGTTTAACGTAGTGCGTGAACATTATGGCGTGTGCTATACTCCGAGTGCATACATCTCTGGAGGAAAGGCTTCTCTTGGTATGGTAGAGCTTTACAAGATTTCTGATTTTGAACATTTTGCTTCTCGCGTAAAGGAAGCTTGTGGATATATGGAGCAGGGCAAGCTTATTGACAGCACTGACAAGAGCGGTAAGTTTGAGTTCTCTACTGTAGACAAGAGGCTTCAGAGTTACAAGAATGCCCAGATTATTGCAACTTATAGTCCTCAGGCAACAGTGCAGGGAATGGGGGCAAGCATGGTTTACAACCTGCTTACATACAATGAACCTTTCCGTACGCGAAAGATGGTTTCTCAAATTCATGATGCAACTGCATCTCAGGTTCTTGATGTTTTCAAGAAATACTGGGTAAACGCACCAGGCAAATGGTTTGTTGTTGTAAATGAAGAAGATGAAGATAGTGTAACGTTTGAATAAAAATTAGTCTAAAAAAATAGGGCTGCCCGTTTTTGGACAGCCCTATTTTTTTAGACTACATTCTATGCTCTGTCATAAATGCTTGTGTTTCTGCAAGTGTTGGCAGTGCAGGAATTGCTCCTCGTTTTGTTACGCACAGTGAGGCTACTGCGTTTGCAAATGCAATGTCTTTTTCAATTTCTTCTTTTGTAAAGTCAAGAGGCTTTTCGCGTCTTGTAAGGCGGTAAAGAAGGCCTCCGTTAAAGCTGTCCCCAGCTCCTGTCGTGTCGGCAACTTTTACTTTAGGTACGCTAAGTTGTCCGCAAAAGCCCTTCTTTGTTGCATAGTATACGCCTTTTGAACCTAATGTAATCAGTATTAGTGATGGTCCAAGCGAAAGAATCTGCTGTGCTCCATCTTCATGTGAAATGCCCTTGCCAAACAAAAGTTCCAGCTCTTCATCAGAAACCTTTACGCTGTCTGCCATTGGAAATATGCTTTTCATTAACGGAATTGCATCTTCTCTACCATGCCACAGGTTTGCGCGATAGTTTGGATCGTATGAAATAAGTCCCCCTGCTTTTTTTACGGCTTCTATTGCGGCTAA
>JAFVDR010000098.1 GCA_017476165.1 Treponema sp.
ATTTATTTTCATTTTTATGCCTATCATACTATTTTCAATCCTCCTAAATCTTACAGTCGGTTATTTTTTACAATAGCTTTACCACTCCTGTAAGAAACACTCAAAATGTCAGCATGAAAAACTCTTTACTGTAAAATTATAATCCAACCTTATCAAAAAAGAAAGAAATATTTTCTAAATAAGAAATTGCATCTACAACAGATTCAGCAACACGGAATTCAGAAAAAGAAAGTCAGGGGCTGAAACAGCATAGTGGACATCTCCATTCAGGCATACATGAGCTTTCATTTTGTCGCGTATCGGTGCAAGTCGGGCAAAAAGATCTCCGTACCATGGCGATAGACTGCGAAATCGGATTTTGTAATCTTCTGTACTCACTCCGCTTACAGTACGCAACCCCATCATGAAGAACTCTTGTTCTTCAGTTGCAAGATCTAGTCTTTCTTCTGTACGGCACATTTTTTTTTCAAGATCATGTACAGAAGAATTACATCCAGTTTCTGCCCAACACGAAATGTATTCTTCTAGGCTGGTAGTATTTGTCCAGCGAAGTCCACATTCACCAGCACTAAAAGAGTACACAGTGCCTGTTGCCCCACTGCCAATCCCAATATAATCCAATTGCTTCCAATATGCCATGTTATGAAGGCTTTCCATGCCCTGCCTGCAAAAATTTGACACTTCATACTGTACATATCCGAGAGATTCAAGCTGTTTTTTTCCTAAAATCCACTGTTCATCTGCAAGATCTGAATTCCAAATAAGTCCATTGTCTATTCGTTCTGCAAGAAGGCTTCCATCTTCGACTGTCAATGTATACAATGAAACATGATCAGGAGTATAATCCAACACCCTTTGCAAAGAATTCAAAAAGTCTTTTGATGACTGGGCAGGAAGCCCAGCAATGACATCAAGATTCAAACGGCCTTTCCACACTTTCTTTATGATTTGCAATGCTCGTTCCGTATCGTACACAGAACAATGCCTGTGGACAGCACGTAAGGCACTTTCATTCATTGACTGAATTCCAACTGAAAGCCTGTTTATCCCACAATCCCGAGCAATCATAAGCTTTTCTTCGGTAATCGTTTCAGGATTCATTTCCATCGTGCATTCCTGGCACCCATTCATCTTCTTGTTCAAAAAAGAAAGAAGATTCTTGAGCTGCATTGCTGACAAAAGGCTGGGCGTACCACCACCGATGTAAACAGTTCTGAAAGAATCAATACCATAAACGGAACACTGCCATGTAAGCTCATTTTTTAGGGCATCAATATAGGAATCAGGAATAAGTCCATGATTAGGAATGCTGAAAAAATCGCAATAATCGCACTTTGAACGGCAAAACGGAATGTGAACGTACAAGCTGTACGATTTTTTTAATTCTATATGCACAATATCAAAACAGACGTATCTTGTTCAAGGGAAAATATTCCAGCAAAGCACGACCTTTTAATCGGTCGGCAGTGATTGCCCCCCACAGACGAGAATCAGCACATTCAATGCGATTATCTGAAAGCACGAAATATTCATCATCAGCCAACGTCATTTCTGAAAATGAACCGGCAATGCCAATGTTTTCCCATTCGGCGGGAATGGAATAAATGTTCGTTTCATAAGACTTTTCCGTCAGCTCAAATTCTGTCAGGAACAGCTTTTCGCCTTTCGGCTTGATGTACAGCACAAAATCTTTCATGTAGATGCTATCGCCAGGCAACGCAATGACCCTGCGCAAAAACGGCTTGCAGCTCATTTTTTCACTATAACCAAACGGATAAAATTTCTGCAATGTCACAAAGCGAACAATAGCATTTGCAAATCCTTCAAATACGGTCAACTTTTCCTGATCCTGTTGGGAAACATAATAGACATCACCCCGTTTCGGATTATGCAGAAGTGGCGTTACAAACACGGCACTTCCTTTTGCAATGTCATTTTCCATCGCATCAGACTTTACATGGACAGGAAAAAGGACAAACTGCAAAAACAATGTCAAAAACAGGAATGTAAACGTAACAATACTAAGTGCATAAGTAATGCGCTTGCTCCGCATGCGGCGCAACTCATAGGAATAATCATATACATTCTGCTTCTGTTTCATGGCATACATAATACCATATCAACACCAAATTAAGCAATAGAGGTTGACTAAAAGCAAATCCTTCTGCTGCTGATTCATCCAGATTAGGATATCTTTGCAATAGAGTTTTATGACAGCGTAGCCGACATAAAAAAAACTTTTTTCCGAGATTGCTCAAAACAACATTTCACTGCAGTACACAAATTTACAGGAGCTTCATGTCGACAGAACTTCCTCCATCCCGTTCTTTGGTCACTATAATTTTGTTGTAAATGCGCTCTGTAAGGGATTCTACGTGTGAGATGATACCCACAAGTTTGTTTCCCTCCGTTAGGGAAAGCAATGCATCGATGGTCTTGGACAATGGCTCTTCACTCAGTGTACCGAAACCTTCGTCTACAAACATGCAATCCAACTGGATGCCACCGGCAGATGACTGGATTTCATCCGACAGCCCAAGGGCAAGAGAAAGAGATGCTTCAAAGGACTCTCCACCCGACAGCGATTTTACGGAACGGCAGCTTCCGTCATAATGGTCTTTGACATCAAGCTCCAAACCAGATTTGCTTCGATTGTCAAAAGAAACATGCCGCCGCACAAACTCAAACTGTCCGCTGGACATAACCATGAACCTCAAGTTTGCACGACGCAGGATTCTGTCAAAAAATGACATTTGAATGTATGTTTCAAGATCTATCCTGTCTTTTTCCCG
>JAFVDR010000099.1 GCA_017476165.1 Treponema sp.
CGAGTTGAACCCTGACTTTTTCGTGGACACCGCTCATCTTGTGTTTGACCTCGTCCTAGAAGTGCAGGAGAAAGTAGGTGTAAACATTGAGTTTGTAGACCTTGGCGGTGGAGTCGGCATTCCGTACAGACCTGGGCAGAAGAAAGTTGATCTTGACTATGTAGCACGCGAAATACGCAAGCTGTATGACAGCATGATTGTTCCTGCTGGCCTTGACCCGCTTGCAATCTGCTTTGAATGCGGCCGTCCGATTACTGGCCCGTATGGCTGGCTTGTGACAAAGGCTATTCATGAAAAGCACATTTACCGTGAATACATAGGCTGTGATGCAAGCATGGCAGACTTGATGCGCCCCGGCATGTACGGGGCATATCACGAAGTTACGGTAAGCGGCAAGGAAAATGCTCCAAAGGATCACGTATATGATGTTGTTGGCAGTCTGTGTGAAAACTGCGATAAATTTGCCGTGCAAAGGGAACTTCCGAGGATTGACATGGGCGACCTGCTCATCATCCATGATGCTGGAGCGCATGGACGAGCGATGGGATTCAATTATAACGGCAAGCTCCGTGCAGGCGAACTGCTAAAACGGTGTGATGGAAGCATCGTGCAGATCCGTCGCCGAGAGACAATAGAAGACTATTTTGCTACACTTGACTTTTCTGGTCTTACTGATGGTTCATGGTAAGCTGACCGGCGATAGCGAAACACCTGTCGCCGATTTTTTCTATTTGGCGCACTAAGTCCATGTAAAGCAGTTCCGCTTTTACATTTGCTCCGCCTTCAAGTCTGTTGCGTGCAACTTTCTTGAGGGCTTTTCTTTCTGCATCGATGGAATCTTCCAGTTCTTTTGCAAAGTCCATCTGAGGTTCAGTCAACGTTTTGTCTATGTTTTTGTACACAAACTGCAAGAGCTGGCGTACAAGTTCCAGATAAGGCAAAAGTCTGTTAAAGTCTTCCTGCGGATATACATATTGTTTTTCATTCATCCGCTTGATGTACACGCCTATGCTCAGACAGTCATCGGATAGGCTTTCAAGTTCTCCCGTAATTTGAATGAGCATATTTATGATGTCGTTCTGCCTGTTGTCAACATCCAACTGCTCGCATTTTAT
Source organism: Treponema sp. (assembly GCA_017476165.1). GTDB lineage: Bacteria > Spirochaetota > Spirochaetia > Treponematales > Treponemataceae > Treponema_D. The sequence continues at coordinate 1,116 of JAFVDR010000099.1, forward strand.
AAGATAATTGACAAGCTGTTCGTGCATCTGGTCCATGTAGTTTTCTTCATTTACAAGATTGCTGTAGTGGTCTGCAATGAATCGACCTGAGCGGTCGGTAAAACCATACTGCAGGCGATCGAACATCTGCACTCCAATGTCTGCCATGTGGCTCACTTCATTTTGTGCGGTAATTATGTATGTCATAGGAGAGTTGCGCATAGGAGATTCGGGGAATTCCAGCTTGTACTCGTCTGAAATCTTGGAAGGATCGTCCTTTATCAATTTTAGCATGGCTGATGTAATTTGTGTTGTCCATGGAAGGAACAGGAGGTTTCCTATGACTTTGAGCAATGTGTGAAGCATTGCAATGTGGATGACAATGTTGCTTTGTACAGTGCCCGGAACAATAAAATCTACCAAAGTTGTAAATGGTTTGAGCAGTATGAGGGCAAGCAAGGCATTAAAGCAGTTGAACAGGACGTGTACAAGAGAAGCTCTTTTTGCATTTGCATTTGCACCGAATGAGGCAAGAATGGAATCGATTGTTGAACCGATGTTGCTTCCTATTACTATTGCTGCCGAAAGCATCCATATAAATTCCCCGTTTTCTTTTGTCGTAACGTTGTAGGCCATTGTAATGACGATTGCCGTCATTGCAGAAGACGAGTGCATCAGTGCCGTAAGGATAATGCCTATGACAAAGCCTACGGGAATGCTCATAAATCCTATGTTCTGGATTGCAGGCATCATTTTTTCTATGTATGGATTGCTGGAAAGGGCTGAAGAAAGCCATCCGAGTGCAATGAATAGAAGTCCAAAGCCCATGATGGCCTGTCCGAAACCTTCCTTGTGCCATTTTTTTATTGTTGTCAGAAGATATCCCACTCCAAAGATTGGTATTGCGAATACTTCCATTTTAAAGTTGAATCCAAATACAGCAACAATCCATGCCGTAATGGTTGTTCCGATGTTTGCCCCGAATATGACAGGAATCGATTGTTCCAGTGTAATCAGACCTGCATTGACAAATGTTATCACCATAACGGTTGTTGCCCCCGAAGACTGGATAATCATAGTCAAAAGACAACCTGTAATAAGTGCGGTAAAGCGGTTTCCAGTCATAAAGTGGAGTGCTGCTTTCAGCTTTTCTCCTGCCGATTTTTGGATGCCGTCGCTCATTAATTTCATGCCATATAAAAGGAAACAGAGACTTCCGGCAATGTTGAGGACTGTTGCTATAATGGAGGTAACATTCATAATGTCCTTAGTATAGAGTAAATGAATGTAAATTGTAAGGGGAAGCCGTGAAAAAACTTCATAAAATTGTCTGGTTGCCTATTTTTTCCAAAACGAAGGAAAAAAGAAAATGAGCATTGTGTATATTTCAAGACGACCTGTGAGCATGATAAAGCAGTACCACCATTTTATGGCATCAGGAAGCCAACTGTAATTGCATGAAGGCCCCAATTTATTGAATGCCGGTCCAAAGTTTCCCAACATGCTGGTTGATGCCGTAAAAGACGTAAAGATGTCGATGCCTGCCAAAGCCGAAATAAAGGTTGAAATGACAATGAGGGCAAAGTAGGCAAACAGAAAAGCTGTGACGTTGAAGACAACATCCTTGCGGCCGGCTCTCTGGTTGATTCGTATTGAAAATACGCCGTGGGGATGCAGCATCCGCTTTACTTCGTTGTACAGCTGTTTTGCAACAATGGTTATGCGAATGACCTTGATGCCTCCTGATGTTGATCCTGATGAGCCGCCGATAAAGAAAAGCATGAATATGAGTACTTGGCTTGCTGGATGCCACAGCGTGTAGTCTGCGGTGGAAAAACCCGTTGTGGTAATGAGCGTAATGACTTGAAACGTAGAAAAGCGAAGCGACTGAAGGACACTGCTGTATCGAGGAAGCTCTATTGCAGTAATGGTCAGTGACACGGCAACGATTATTGCTATGTATACTTTCATTTCAGAATCTTTTTTTATTTCGGACAGTTTGCCAGTAAAAAGGTAATAGTAAAGCGAAAAGTTTATGCCTGCCAGAAACATGAAGATGATGATGATCCAGTCAATGGGGGCACTCTTGTAGTAGCCAATGCTTGCATTTTTTGTTGAAAAGCCACCTGTGCTAAGCGTTGCAAAGGCATGGCTCAGTGCGTCAATAAAGTCCATGCCTGCAATCTTCAGCAGGAGTGTTTCCACTGCGGTCATGCTGACATACAGAATCCACAAAATTTTAGCTGTATTCGTGATTTTTGGTGTCAGTTTGCCTTTTTCAGGACCAGTCGTTTCTGCCTTAATCAGCTGAAACCCGCCTACGCCCATGATGGGCAGCAGGGCAACCGTAAGGGCAACGATGCCCATGCCTCCCAGCCAGTGCGTTTCGCACCGCCACAGGTTGATGCTTCGGGGCAATGATTCTATATCGTTCAGGATTGTTGCTCCTGTTGTTGAAAACCCGCTCGTACTTTCAAAGACTGCATCTGCTAGGCGTGGAATTGCTCCGCTTGCATACAGGGGAATTGCACTGAAAAGGCTTGCAGAAATCCATGCAAGTGCAACAACGATGAATGCACTGCGGTTGTTTAAGCGTATCTTTGTCTTTCTACCGGCAATGATGAATATGACCGCAAGGACTATGCTAGTGGTCATGGGGATTACAAATGACGGCAACACCTGATATTCTCTGCACGCCAAGGCTGTCAGCACGGGAATAAGAAAGGTGCAACCGACTATTCCATTTATTGCAAAAAAAATGCGTATAACTGTAAAGACCATTCTTCTTACCTCAAACTGTACCGCTGAATTTTTCAAGAATTTTTTTGTCACCGGCTTTTTCTATTAAGACAAGATGGTCTTTTGCCGTAAGAACCGTGTTTCCGCCAGGAAGTTCGTAATCGAGCTGACCGTGCTTGCGTACAAGCAGCATAAGATATTCTCCCGGGCTTGCAATATCCTTGAGTGCTTTTCCATTGAATTTGCTGGATTCCTGCAGGTCGCATTCAACAATTTCAAAGGAGCCGTCTGATACGGTGTGGATGCCCTTGACGTTTTTGCCCTTCAAATGGCTCATGATGCTGTCTACGATTGTATCGCGCAGCGGAATGGGGACTTCAACGCCCAGTTTTCGCGTAATGTCCGAAAATGCGGAATGGGCGACAAGGGCTATGGTTTTTGCGACTCCCAGTGATTCCATGTAAGCTGCAATGACCATGTTCATTTCGTGGTTGTGGGTTGCACAGATGACAAGGTCTGACTTTTCAAGGCCTTCTTCTTGAATGAGACCTTCGTCTGTAATGTCTCCGCACAGGACTTTTGCAGAAGGAAACTTTTCGCTGGCTTCCTTGCACAATTCCTTGTCGCTGTCTACAATGACAAAGTTCTGGGCAATCTTTTTTGCAGGAGACTCAAACAGCCTTTTCAGGAATGACGCACTTCGTTTTTCAAGAATGTGGTTTGCCACGATAGTACCGATTCTTCCTGCACCTACAAGCGTGATGTTCCGGAATGCATCTATTTTTGCTCCGCTCAGTTTAAGCATTTCATCAATGTTGTCGTTTTCTGTCAAAATGCCGATTCTGTTGCCTGCATGAAGGATTGTGTCTCCGCTTGGCAGTGAGGAACCTTCTTCAGTTTCTACAAACACGACAATGAATTTGCTTTGGGTGAGCGTACGCAGGTTTTTGAGCGGACAGCCGTCAAGCTTGCTCTGTTCTTCAATTTGCAGTGCCATAAGCTCAAACTTTTCGCCAAAGGTAAAGACATCGCTTACCGCTCCGTGTTCTACGGCACTGACTATAGCTTTTGCTGCCTCAACGTCAGGATGAATCATGTAGTCTATGCCATACAGGGGGCGTTTTTTTCCGCTGAATGATTCTGCATGATTTTTTGCAACCCTGCTTGTATTGGTATAATAGGCATAATTGCGTACGCGGGCAATCTTAAGGAGCGAAGGATACACTGAATCAACGAGGGAACAGGTAATCATGTTGATTTCATCGTCTTCCGTCAGTGTTACAAGGGCATCTGCCTTTGCAATGCCAGCTTCTTCCAGTGTTTCAAGGTTGTTTCCGTCTGCATGAATGACGTTGCAGTCCAGCCGATTGCTTGCATGCCGCACTATATCTTCATTGTTGTCTATGAGAACAACGTTGTTTTTTTCGCTTATCAGTCTTTTTGCCAGCTGAATTCCTGTGAATCCAGCCCCTATGATGACAATGTTCATGTCATGGATTATAGCACAAACAGAAAAAATATTACAGGGAGCCTGAAGGAATTGCAATCTACATTGATACGTTCGATTATCGTGGGCAAGAACACTCTGTTTTGCTGAGTGAACCAGTACCAGTGCTTAGGCTATGAAAAGTTCTAGGATAAAGACTACGGCACAGCACACACATGCTACGGGAAGCAGTCCTGCACCCATGAACGATATGACGATTCCGATGACGAGTGCAGCAATGCCTGCCAGTGGAGATGAGGTTGCTTGTATTATGGCAGGAAACGTCATTACGGCAAGTGTTATGTATGGTACATAGTATAGAAAAGATTTGATGAATTTGTTTTGTATTGGCTTTCGTATGAGTGTTAATGGTAGTATCCTGATGAAAAAAGATACGGCTGCAGAAATGAATATGTATATGTATGCGTTTCCTGACATTTAGTGTTCCTCCGAAATCGGAAAAAGTATGGCTGCGACTGCTGAAATGATGACTGTAAGGATAATGGTTCTTGTTCCCGAGGACAGTGTTTTTAGTAAAGGCAACATGGTACTTGCGGCACTCAGTAAAAAACTTGCTGTCACGCAGATTGCAACGGCACGATTTCTTTTGCACGGTGGTATTATTATTGCAATGAACATGCCGTAAAGTGCTACACTCAGTGCACTTACAATGCGCACGGGCAGGTATGTTCCTGCAAGTATGCCTACTGCTGTCGCTATGGCCCACAATGGAGCGGCTACGGCAATTGCTCCATAGTTGTAGAAAGGTTGTACGTTGCCTTTGCGTGCAATGGAAATGCCGAAAATTTCATCTGTAATGCCATAGCCTACGCAAAGGCGGTGGATAAGTGTTGTATCTGCAGAAAAACGCTGGCTGAGTGCAAAGCTCATTAAAAAATACCGTGCATTTACGATGAGGATTGCAATTGCAAGTTCTATGTATGTTACTTTATCCTGCATTGCAGAAAAAAGCGCATATTCCCCCGCAGAAGCAAGGTTCAGTAGACTTGCCCAAAATCCCTGCATGGCTGTCAATCCTACTCTTTTTGCAAATATTCCAAGTGAAAATGCTACGGCAAAATATCCGAGTCCAATGGGAATGCCGTCAATCAAACCGTCGCGAAAATGTTTTGCATTGTTCATTCTATTAGTTCCAGAATTGAAATTATAATGATTTGTAAAGAAAAAACAACAGGTGCTGTTCGTTCTAAGGTACTGAGAGAATTCGTGGCATTATCTTGATCAGTGCTGGTCATCAAGCCGTAAAAATAATGTTCCTGTACGCGGATCAAATTCATCGTCTTGCAGACTATACAGTTTTTGGATGAATGTGCCTGAAAAAATTTCATCGGGCGTTCCGATTTTCACAATCGTTGAATCTTTTATACACACGATAGTATCAGAAATTGCCCTTACGAGATCTAGTTCATGCAATGTCATGATAATGGTTTTATTTTTTTTCTTGGCAAGATTCCATGTGGTTTTAAGAATGTCTAGCTTGAAACGCATGTCCAAAAAAGATGTTGGCTCGTCAAGGATAATTATGGGCGTATTTTGGCATATTGCCCTTGCAAGCATGATCCTTTGACGTTGTCCATCACTTATCTTGTTGAATTCTTTGTTTTCAATGCTGTCTGCATGTACTGTCCGCATTGCACTGTCAACTTCATTCCAGTCTTCTTCAGATAAAATTCCGAGTCTGCCGGTATACGGGTATCGACCTGTCGCAATAACATCCCTGCAGGTCATGCATTCTGGATGTATGCGTTCTGTTGTTACCATGGATATGCATTTTGCAAGCTCTTGTTTTTTTACTTTCCTGACGTCTTGTCCTATGACAGAAACTGTTTCTCCGAGAGCTTTTATTTGTTTTGTGAGTGTTTTTAATACGGTAGATTTTCCGGAACCATTTGCTCCAATAAGCGTTACGATAGTGCCGCACTGTATGGAAAGGTTTATGTCTTTTAGGACAATCTCTTTGCCATATCCAACAGAAAGATGTTCTGTGCAAAGATTCGCTTCAACTCTGTTTTCCATGTTATCGCCTGCCTTGTTTTGAAAGCATCATATATATGACAACGGGAACCAGAAAAAAAGCTGTCACAGAACTTATGCTTAATTCTGTTGGTGCAAAAAATGAACGGGCTATGCCATCGCAGAATAAAGTAACGAGTGCTCCGCCAAGAAAACTTGCTGGAATGATGATGAGTGGCTTTGCAGAATGTATTGCTGTTTTTATAAGATGGGGTACTGCAATTCCTACAAATGAGATTGGTCCTGCAAATGCTGTAACACAGGCCGAAAGCATGCTTGACAGCAGTATGAGCGTAATTCTCAGTACGATTATGTTTACTCCCATGTTTTGTGCATAGTGTTCTCCCAGTTGGTATGCGCTGATTGGCTTTGACAGTAAAAAGGTAAGCACCATGACAATTGATATTATGACAGCCGTTATTTTTACGTCAGTCCAATTTGTGCCCGAAAAGCTTCCCATTGCCCAGTTATGAAGGTTGACAATGTTTGAATCATTTGCAAACGTAACGAAAAAATCTGTAACTGCGGAACAAATGTATCCCAGTAATATTCCGCAGACGATCAAGACTGACATGTTGTGTACCTTTACGGAAAAAAGTAATATTATGCACATGGATACCATTGATCCGATAAAAGCTGCCGCTACCATTCCTGTTGCTGTAAGTGTAATGTCACGTTCTAAAAAAAAATCATTGCAAGGGTTACTGCCAGTTTTGCACCTGAAGATATGCCCAATACGTATGGTCCTGCAATGGGATTGCAAAAAAAGGTTTGCAACAAAAAGCCAGATACAGAAAGGGCTCCCCCTAGCAATAGTGCGGCAATGATGCGGGAAAGCCTGATGTTCCAAATTATTCTGTGATTAGTTATGCTTTCCGACTTGCCAGACAGGATGGTGAAGATGTCTGATAGTGGAATATGTACGCTACCAATGCAGATGTTCCATATTGAAACTGCAATGATGACAAACAGCAGTGCTGAAAATAGAGAACTAATACGTTTGACCATACATTTTTACTCCGTTATATTTATGACAGATGCAAGTTCTTCTTCTGAGTCGGTGAGTACGATGTGCATGTATTTTATGAAATCAATCATCC